>CAMBRL010000037.1 GCA_945870105.1 Chitinophaga pinensis | reverse complement strand
CAGCCAAACAGCTTATCAACTCAAAAGGAATTGCGATAGATATGCCCGCTGGTCCATCGGAAGTTCTTGTTTTTGCTGACGAAACATGCGTTCCTGCTTTTGTGGCAGCCGACCTTCTTTCGCAAGCAGAACATGGTGCTGACAGTCAGGTTATACTTGTTGCTACATCTCAGGAAACAGTGGAAAAAGTAATGACAGAACTGAAAAAACAACTAGAAATTTTGCCCCGAAAAGGCCTTGCAGAAAAAGCATTAGCAAACAGTTCAGCAATAATTTTCGACCAAGCTAAAACTAAGGAAGCCATTGATTTTATTAATGATTATGCCCCAGAACATTTAATTCTAGCTGTAAAAGACGCTGATAGTATTGCTACTAAAATCACCAATGCAGGTTCCGTTTTTATCGGAAATTATACGCCTGAAGCTGCCGGTGATTACGCATCAGGGACCAATCACACACTGCCAACAGGAGGTTATGCAAAATCATACAGCGGTGTTTCGTTAGACAGCTTTGTGAAGAAAATTACGTTTCAGAAAATATCAGAAGAGGGAATTAGCGCACTTGGAAAAACAATAGTAACAATGGCAGAAGCGGAACAGTTACAGGCACACGCCAATGCAGTATCAATAAGAATGAATAATAAATAATGAACGTCACATTCAACCTTGATTCCATTACAAGAGACAATGTAAAAAAACTTGTCCCCTATTCTTCTGCTCGCGATGAATTCAGCGGAAGCAATGGCATATTTCTGGATGCAAATGAAAATCCTTTTAACACAGGCTACAACCGTTATCCCGATCCGCATCAAAAAAACTTGAAAGATAAAATTGCCGATCTGAAAAGAGTTGAGCTGAAAAATATATTTCTGGGAAACGGCAGTGATGAAGCGATTGACCTGCTCTTCCGCGCTTTCTGCGAACCACAAAAAAGTAATGTGATTATTCTTCCTCCTACTTACGGAATGTATGAAGTAGCTGCAAACATAAATGATGTGGCTGTCAAAAAAGTGCTCTTGCAAAATAATTTCCAACCAGACACAGACAGAATTCTGAATGCGATTGATACTAACACACGACTGATATTTTTCTGCTCACCCAACAACCCGACTGCGAATTCTTTTCAACCTGAAGTGATGCAAGAGATACTTGAAAACTTCAATGGAATTCTGGTTATTGACGAAGCTTACATTGATTTTTCTGCTCAACAAAGTTTTGTATCGAAGTTGAAGAACTATCCTAACCTTGTAGTTTTGCAAACCTTTTCTAAAGCATGGGGAATGGCTTCGTTAAGACTTGGGATGGCATTCGCTGAGGAAAAGATAATCAACATTCTTTCCAAGATAAAACCACCTTATAATATAAATGGTGTTACTCAGCAATTAGTATTGGAAGCGCTGGCAAATCCAGAGAAAACGAAAAGCTATATCTCTGAAATTATTGCTGAAAGAGCTAATTTAGTTTCGGAATTAGAAACCCTTAAACTTGTAAAATATATTTACCCAACAGATGCTAATTTCATATTGATAAAAGTTGACGACACAAAAACACTTTATAACTATTTAGTGAATGAGCAGATAGTTGTGCGCGATCGTTCTAAAGTTGAATTATGCGAAGGGTGCATACGCATTACAGTTGGAACAGGAGAAGAAAATGACACGTTGATAAACGCTTTGAAAAAATTCAACTAAAATGGAAAAAGTCCTTTTTATTGACCGTGACGGAACCATCATTACCGAGCCGGCAGATCAGCAAATTGACAGTCTTGAAAAATTAGAATTTCTTCCGGGTGCCATTTCTGCTTTAGCAAAAATTGCTGCCGAACTTGACTATGAATTAGTGATGGTTACCAATCAGGACGGGCTTGGCACAACTTCATTTCCAGAAGAAACCTTTTGGCCTGCACAAAATAAAATGCTTAAAACGCTAGAAGGCGAAGGCATTATTTTCAATGAAATTCTGGTTGATAGATCATTTGCAAAAGATAATTCACCAAACCGCAAACCGCGAACAGGCTTGCTCACCAACTACCTTTCCGGAAATTATGACCTTGCAAATTCCTTTGTAATTGGCGACCGAGCTACCGATGTAGAACTTGCAAAAAATATGGGAGCGAAAGCAATTTTCATTGGCGATGCTGAAAAATTAAAAGGCAATGATTTTGGTGTGCTTGCACTTACAACAACCAACTGGAACGAAATTTATTCCTTCCTAAAATTACCGCCACGCAAAGCAAGTGTTGAACGTAAAACAAAAGAAACAGAAATCCGCATTTCTGTTAATCTTGATGGATCAGGCAAATCAACAATAGCAACCGGTTTAGCTTTTTTCGACCACATGCTCGACCAACTGGCACGTCACGGAAATATTGACCTTGAAATTTCCGCAAAAGGTGATTTGCATATTGACGAACATCACACGATAGAGGACACAGCAATTACATTGGGAGAAGTTTTCTTGAAAGCGCTTGGCAATAAAAAAGGAATGGAGCGCTATGGCTTTTGTCTACCTATGGATGATTGCCTGGCTCAGGTTGCTATTGACTTTGGCGGCCGCAGCTGGATTGAATGGCAGGCAGAATTTAAACGAGAGAAAATTGGTGAAATGCCTACCGAAATGTTTTTTCACTTCTTCAAATCCTTCTCTGATTCTGCAAAATGTAACCTGAACATTAAAGTAGAAGGAACAAATGAACATCATAAGATTGAAGCAATATTTAAGGCATTTGCAAAAGCAATTAAAATGGCTGTCAAGCGTGATGCAGGCAACAATAAATTACCTACTACAAAAGGTATTTTATGATAGCAATTATTGACTATAACGCAGGAAATATACAGTCGGTGCGGTTTGCGCTGAACCGGCTGGGCATTGAGCCTGTGCTTACCAATGACACAGAACAATTGCAGAAAGCTGAAAAAATAATTTTTCCCGGAGTTGGAGAAGCAGGCACAGCTATGAAATTTCTGAAAGAAAAAAATCTGGACAAACTAATTCCGCAATTAACTCAACCTATTCTGGGAATTTGTCTCGGGTTGCAATTATTGTGTCAGCATTCAGAAGAAAGCAATACTGACTGTCTTGGAGTATTTCCGGTGAAGGTGAGAAAATTCAATCCTGTTTTAAAAGTTCCGCACATCGGTTGGAACACTATTTTTAATTTGAAAAGTCCTTTATTTGAAGACTGTAGCGAAGATAGCTATGAATACTATGTTCACAGCTACTTTGCAGAAATAGGCGAAAACACCATTGCTGAAACTGAGTACATCAATCCATTCAGCGCAGCGCTGAAAAAAAATAATTTCTATGCTGTTCAGTTTCATCCTGAAAAAAGCAGCAGGGTTGGCGAAAAAATTCTAAAAAACTTCTTAGCACTCTAATGATCATTATTCCTGCCATAGATATTATTGACGGAAAATGCGTGAGACTTACGCAAGGAGATTATGCACAGAAAAAAATCTACAATGAAAATCCGCTGGAAGTTGCTAAAGAATTTGAAGCCGCAGGAATAACACACCTTCACTTGGTTGACCTTGACGGAGCAAAATCACAGCATATCGTCAACCAAAAAATTTTGGAAAACATTTCTAAAAACACGCAACTGAAAATTGATTTTGGTGGTGGAATAAAATCACACGAGGATATTCGCATTGCCTTTGATTGCGGGGCAAATCAAATAACAGGTGGAAGTATTGCGGTTAAAGACAAACCGCTTTTTATTGAATGGATAAAATCTTACGGAGCAGAAAAAATTATTCTTGGTGCTGATGTGAAAAATGGAAAAATTGCAGTGAACGGATGGAAGGAAGAATCGCAGAAAGAATTATTTGCTTTTCTTGAAAGCTATATAAAACAAGGAATTGAATATGTTATCTGCACCGATATTTCTAAAGATGGCTTGTTACAAGGCACAGCTACCGAACTTTACAAACAGATACTAACAAAATTTCCAACGCTGAAATTGATTGCCAGCGGTGGCGTTTCGTCTGTTGACGACCTCAATGAATTAAGAAATGCAGGGCTTTACGGAGCAATTGTTGGAAAGGCATTTTATGAAGGTCGAATAAAATTAAACGAGCTAAAATCCTGAGCAAATGCTTACCAAACGCATAATTCCATGCCTTGACATTAAAGACGGAAGAACCGTAAAAGGTGTGAATTTTATTGATTTACGTGATGCAGGTGACCCGGTTGAACTTGGCAAACGCTATGCAGAGGAAGGTGCTGATGAACTTGTTTTTTTAGACATCACTGCCACACACGAAAAACGAAAAACACTGATTGAATTAGTCAACCGCATTGCGCTAAACCTAAATATTCCGTTTACTGTTGGTGGTGGAATTTCTTCAGTTGAAGATGTATCAGCTCTATTGAATGCAGGTGCCGACAAAATCTCCATCAACTCAGCAGCAGTAAAGCATCCGGAACTTGTTTCGGAAATAGCTTCGCGCTTTGGCAGCCAATGTGTAGTAGTTGCTGTTGATGCAAAAAACATAAACGGAGTATGGAAAGTTTTCTTGAATGGGGGAAGAATAGAAACTGAATTGCTGCTTGAAGATTGGGTGAAAGAATTAGAACAATTAGGCGCAGGTGAAATTCTATTTACTTCCATGAACCATGATGGAACTAAAAACGGTTTTGCCTGCGAGGAACTTGCACGCATTTCAGACATGATTTCCATTCCTGTAATTGCCTCCGGTGGTGCAGGAAAACCCGAACATTTTCTGGAAGCCTTTACCAAAGGTAAAGCGGATGCTGCCTTGGCTGCAAGTGTTTTCCATTTCAAGGAAATAGAAATAGAAGCCCTTAAAAACTATTTAGCTCAACATAAAATACCCGTAAGACTATGAATTTAGATTTTGAAAAATCAGGCGGATTAATCCCCGCAATTATTCAGGATGCAAAAACCGCAAAAGTGCTGATGCTGGGCTACATGAACAACGAAGCATTGGAGAAAACCGAAAAAGAAAAAAGGGTAACATTTTTCAGCCGCAGTAAGCAAAGACTATGGACAAAAGGAGAAACTTCGGGCAACTTCCTGGAAGTAGTAAGCATTAAAGAAGATTGCGACAACGACACGTTGTTGATACAGGCAAACCCGATCGGTCCGGTTTGCCATAAGGGAAGCGACACTTGTTTTAATGAAAACAACTTCCCGAATTCTTTTTTTCTGGAGCATCTTGAAAAAACAATTCAAGACAGAAAAAATCATCCTTCAGATAAATCCTATACATCTTCATTATTTGCATCAGGCATTAATAAAGTTGCACAAAAAGTAGGCGAAGAAGCCATAGAATTAGTAATTGAAGCCAAGGACAACAACAAAGAATTATTTATTGGCGAAGCAGCCGACTTGCTCTACCATTATTTGGTGTTACTTGCTGCAAAAGATTTAAAACTTACTGATGTTGTAAAAAAACTTGAAGTGCGGCATAAATAATAGCTACTTAGCTGATGAATGATTTATTTGGAAGCTAAATCATTTGAATTTATATTTGCCCCTCATTTAGCAGCATGACACACATTAAACAACATCATTCCTCAATTACATCCAATGGGATGATGTACTGCTGTTGCTGCTGTTGTTGAGGCATTTTTCAAATCGCCCGCAACATCTAAATCTCGATGTTAGTCGGGATTTACAATCCCGATCTCAACCCACTTTACAGCACAAAAATGTCATTAGTTACCGCACAAAAATTGTCAGAACAGTATAAAGGAAAACCAATTCCTGAAGTTATTGCTGCGCTTGCTCAGAACTATAAAAACGTTGCTTTTTCTAGCAGTTTCGGGCAGGAAGATCAGGTGCTAATCGATGTGATTTTCAAAAACAATCTTGCCATAGAAGTGTTTACTCTTGACACGGGAAGGCTTTTCAACGAGACCTACGAAACCTTTGACAAGACTATAAAACGCTACAAAAAAGAAATTAAAACCTATTTCCCCGATAAAACAAAAACAGAAGAATTACTTACTAAGAAAGGACCTTTCAGTTTTTATGATTCAGTGGAAAACCGTAAGGAATGTTGCCATATCCGCAAAGTTGAACCCTTACAGCGAGCTTTGAAAGGAAAGAAAATATGGATTACAGGTTTGCGCAGCGGACAAAGCACAGAACGCGAAAACCTGCCGCTGTTTCAATGGGATGAAACGTATCAGCTAATTAAATATAACCCGCTTGCTGAATGGAGTTTGGAACAGGTTGTTGATTATTTAAAAGAGAACAACGTACCTTACAACCGAATGCACGACAAAGGTTTTGTCAGCATCGGCTGTGCGCCTTGCACACGTGCTATACAACCGGGCGAAGATATACGCGCAGGCCGATGGTGGTGGGAAGATTCAAAAAAAGAATGTGGATTACACGAAACGAAATAACATGGAAATAAAACTCAAACGTCTCAATAAAAATTACAACCTCGAAGCCACAGGAACAAACGGAAGAACTGTCTCAATTGATGCAGGCCCGCAGGATGGTGGTGATGATTTGGGTGTTCGCCCGATGCAAATGATGCTGATGGGACTTGGCGGTTGCGCCAGCATTGATGTAATCTCAATCTTGAAAAAGCAAAGACAGGAAGTGGACGACTACGATGTTATTATTACTGCAGAAAGAGAGAAAGACAAAATTCCTTCGCTGTTTACTGACATTCACATCCAATTTATTCTCACAGGCAAAATTGAAAAAGAAAAACTAGAACACGCTATCAATTTGTCATTAGTTAAATATTGCTCTGTTGCAAAAACATTAGAAAAGACAGCGACCATAACCCACTCCTATACAATCAACGGAAATTAATTATGGCAAAATCAAAACACTTTGAAACGCTTGCCGTGCGCACGCAAACTGCACGCACCGCACAGAAAGAGCATAGCACTCCCCTCTTTCTTACTTCCAGTTTTATGTTTGATGATGCGGAAGATATGCGTGCACTTTTTGCGGATGAAAAAGATGGAAATATCTACAGTCGCTTTACCAATCCCAATAACAGCGAGCTGGTAGAAAAGATGAATTTGCTGGAAGGAACAGAAGAAGGCTTAACAACGGCAACCGGCATGGCCGCAGTATTTACCACCTTTGCTGCACTATTGAACGCTGGCGACCATTTGCTTTCCTGCCGTTCCATCTTTGGCTCAACCCACAGTGTTATTACCAAATTACTTCCGAAATGGAATATCTCGCACAGCTATGTGGACATCAACACTCCCGAAACATGGCAGGCTGCGGTGAAAAAAGAAACCAAACTGTTGTATGTGGAAACCCCGTCAAACCCGGGAATTGACATTATTGACTTGGAATGGTTAGGAAAGTTTGCAAAACAAAACAACCTGATTTTAGTGGTGGATAATTGCTTTGCAACACCCTATTTACAGCAACCAGTGAAATACGGAGCAGATATTATCATTCATTCTGCAACAAAGTATTTAGACGGACAAGGACGCGTAATGGGTGGCACCATTAACGGAAGTAAAAAATTTGTTGACCCGATAAAACTTTTTGCTCGGCACACCGGCCCTGCACTTTCTCCTTTCAATGCATGGGTTATTTCAAAAAGCCTTGAAACACTGGCGCTGCGCATGGATAAACATTCTGACAATGCACTGAAACTGGCCCAATGGTTAGAGAAAAGCAAAGAGATAGAATTGGTTAAATATCC
Organism: Chitinophaga pinensis; assembly: GCA_945870105.1. Classification (GTDB taxonomy): domain Bacteria; phylum Bacteroidota; class Bacteroidia; order SXHM01; family SXHM01; genus SXHM01. The sequence goes on along the minus strand of CAMBRL010000037.1, from coordinate 19,382 downwards.
ATTTCTTCCATCGCATCCGCAACACGCCATTGCCAAAAAACAAATGAGTGCTGGCGGTGGAATTGTTACATTCATTGTAAAAGGCGGAGTGGAACGCGGTAGAAAATTCATGGATGCGTTACAGATGCTTTCCATCTCTGCTAACCTAGGCGATACCCGCTCGATAGTAACGCACCCCGCTTCATCCACACACGCAAAACTGACAGAAACTGAGCGATTGAAATCAGGAATTCTGCCAGGACTGGTGCGCATCTCTGTGGGGTTGGAACATGTTGATGATATTATTGCGGATGTTGAACAGGCGCTGAATGCAAGCAAATAAAATGAGCGCAAAAATCTTCCATCACAAAAAAGAGTTTGCCCTCGAAAGCGGGAAAAGCCTTCCCGAATTAGAGATTGCGTATCACACCTATGGAAATTTTGTTCCCGGAAAAAGCAAAGTGGTTTGGGTTTGTCATGCGCTTACAGCAAACTCCGATGTGTTTGACTGGTGGAAAGGTTTGTTTGGCTCAACTGATTTTTATAATCCTGATGAATACTTTATTGTCTGTGATAATATCCTCGGTTCTTTTTACGGAACAACTGGCGCAGCAAGCATAAATCCCGAAACAGAAAAACCTTATTTTCTCAGTTTCCCAATGATAACTGTGCGAGACATGGTGAGGGCAAAACAATTGCTCGCTAAGCATCTCTGCATTGAAAAAATACACACTGTTATTGGTGGTTCATTGGGGGGACAACAAGCCATTGAATGGAGCATCGAAGAACCTGAAAGCATTGAACACCTTGTTGCCATTGCAACAAGCTCTTTGCATTCGCCTTGGGGAATTGCTTTTCGTGAATCGCAACGCATGGCGCTGGAAACCGACCCGACTTTCAGAACTGAAAGCATGAGCGCAGGACAAAACGGAATGAAAACAGCGCGTGCAATTGCTTTGCTCTCTTACCGTAACTACCATGCTTACCGACAAAGTCAGAGCGAGGAAACCAACGAAAAGACTGACAACTTTCGTGCTGCATCATATCAGAATTATCAGGGCGATAAATTGGTTAAACGTTTCAACGCTCATGTATATTGGTATTTATCTAAAGCAATGGATACGCACAATGTGGGCAGAGGAAGAAATAGTGTTATTGACGCACTTGCCTCCATAAAAGCTAAAACACTTTCTATCGGCATTAATTCTGATATGCTTTTTCCTTTCAATGAACAAAAGTTTCTGGCAGAACATATTCAGGGAGCAGAGTTCTGGGAAATAGATTCACTTTACGGACACGATGGTTTTTTATTAGAAACAAAACAACTGGCAACTGTTATTAATAATTTTTACAAACAATCACTAAATCGCTAATTCACTAAATCACTAATTAAAAATATGATTTCAAAATTAAAAATCGGCCTCTTTGGTTTCGGTTGCGTGGGACAAGGACTTTACGATGTATTATCCAAAAGCAGCGGCATAAAGGCCGACATCGTTAAAATCTGTGTGAAGGACAGAAGCAAATCACGCAAATTACCGATGGAACTCTTTACTTTCGATAAAAACGACATTCTGAATAACTCAGAAATTAATTTAGTCGTAGAGTTGATAGACGATGCCGATGAAGCATTCAACATTGTAAAAACTGCAATGACTTCCGGCAAAAACGTGGTTACCGCCAACAAAAAAATGGTGGCAAATCACCTGACCGAATTAGTTGAATTGCAAAACAAATACAATGTTTCCCTGTTGTACGAGGCTTCTTCCTGCGGCAGTATTCCCATCATTCGCACATTGGAAGAATATTACGACAACGAGTTATTGAACTCCGTAAGCGGGATTTTCAACGGCTCATCCAATTATATTCTTTCCGAAATTTTTAACGAGCATGTGGATTACACCACAGCCCTGAAACAGGCGCAGGATTTAGGTTTTGCTGAATCTAATCCCTTATTGGATGTGGGCGGTTTTGATGCTAAATTCAAACTCACAATTATTTCAGCACATGCTTACGGTTTATTCATTCACCCAGATGAGATTCTGAACCTGGGGATCCAAAATCTTTCAACCGCAGATATAGAGTATGCGCGCAAAAGCGGAAGAAAAATTAAATTGGTAAACGTGGTGCGCAAACTGAATGAGGATGAAATTACTATTCACACTATGCCTACTTTTGTTGCACCTCATCAGTATTTATACTTTGTTGAAAACGAGTTTAACGGAGTAATTGTGGAAGCTGCTTTTTCAGACAAACAGTTTTATTTAGGCAAGGGCGCGGGCGGTCACCCAACCGGCTCTGCTGTGTTATCAGACATTTCTGCTGTTACCTACGATTACAAATATGCTTACCACAAAGCCTCGCAGGACAAAAAACTCCGTTACTCAAAAAATGTATTGCTTGAGTTGTATGTGCGTTTCATCAATGAGCAGGAACTGAACCTGATTGAATTCGAAAATATTTCAGAGAAAGGAAACAGTTTTGTAATTGGCACGGTTAAACTTGAAAACCTGCTGAAGAAAGCTGCCGAAATTCAAAACAGCAAATTGTTTATTGCCAATACAGGCAAAAATGTTTCAGAACTCACCCTTCAGGAGGCTGCTGCAGAAAAAGCTGAAACCAAATAGGATATTGACAGCGAACTATTAATATCTATGTTTCGTATCAGAATTACACAAGCTAATTAGCTTTATTTTTGTGTGTCTGTGAATATGAAACGTACGGTTCTTATTGTTTCTTCGGTTATTATTACGCTTGCCCTTATTGGCGGGGGCTGGTGGTATTTTTTTCGAAACAGCACCAAGCCTGCTGATGCCATCAATGCAGTACCACATGATGCTGCAATCATTCTTGAAATCCGTGACTTCCGCAAAGCATGGGAAACTTATAAAACAACGGCCACCTACCGCGATGAACTGGAGAAGTACGAGACCTTTCAGATTTTCAGGGACAATGTAGATTTCATTGATTCCATACTAAAAACCAATGCCGTAGCGACTGATATATTCGGCAACCGTAAAATGTATATTTCGGTTCATACTCAGTCTGATCACAGCCTGGAATACCTCTACTGCATAGCGCTTGAAAAGGCAAATATGAAAGATCGGCTGGATGAAGTAGTTAAAGCAGCTTGTCGCCCAGATGCTATTTTCCGCAATTTTGAGTACGGCAACAGCATTGTAACCAGTGTAAAGAAAAGCGAAACCGACAGTGCATTTTATTACACACAATATCAGGGTGTTTTTATAGCCAGCTACTCACTACTGCTTACCGAATCCGCCATTGACCAGCTGAACAAGGGCGGCAGCATGATGAAGGATACTTATTTTGTGAAGGCTCTTGAATCTTCCGGTAAAAATGTGGAAGTAAATATCTACATCAACTATGCACGTTTTCCGGGCTACCTGCAGGTATTTGTAAAATCTGAAAGTGCTTCGTCATTTGAAACTCTGGCAAAAATAGCGGAGTGGAGTGAGCTGGATATGAACCTGCGCCCCGAAGGAGTAATGCTGAATGGCTTTACCTACCCCAACGATACCGCAGCGCACTACCTGAATTTGTTTACTGTACAGAAACCGCAACAGGTTGAGTTTCCTGCAGTGTTGCCTGCAAACACGGCAACATTTATGTTCTTCGGGATTGGCGATATCCTGAATTTTTACAACGATTATAAAACCCACCTGAAACGCATTAAAGATTTGGAGCGCTACGAAAAGGAGGTGAAAAACATTAATGACACTTACGATGTTGACATTGAACTGAGCATGTTCTCGTGGATGGGCAGCGAATTTGGCGTGTGTATTACCGAGCCAAAGGCTGCCTCTTTTTCTGATAACACATATGCTGTTTTCAGAGCTCGGAAAGCAGAACTTGCATCTGATTTGCTTTCGGGATTAGTGAAAAGCCTTTCAGAAAAACAAGGTGTGGCAGAACAGGAAGTTTATCAGGAATATACCATTACGAACATTAATTTACCTCAAGTTTTGCCGCACCTTTTCGGCTCTGCATTTGAGCAGATGCAAACTACCTATTACACTATTCTGGGTGATTACGTGATATTTGGAAACAGCATGCAGTCGGTGAAAAATTACATCAACTATTACATTGCCGATAAAACGCTGGGTAAAGATGTTTACTTCTCTACCTACAGCGAAAACCTTTCCTCTACCTTCAATATCTTCGCCTATTCCAGCCCTTCGCGTTCAAAGAATATTATTGACTCGTATGCCAACCGCGAAACGTCAAAAGAACTGAAAAAGAGTGAAGAAACGATGCGCAAATTTGAAGGACTTGCCGTGCAGATGAGTTCAAACGGAAGCGCTTTCTACACCAATGTTTACCTTAAATACAATGTCGATTACAGCGGCACCAAAGCCAATGTTTTTGAGGCGCGTTTAGATACAACCGTGAGCGGGAAACCGGTGTTTCTTAAAAATTCGTTTTCAGGCGAAAATGAAGTATTTGTTCAGGATGATGCAAACAACGTGTACCTCATCAACAGTATGGGAACCATTTTGTGGAAGAAACAAATTCCCGAAAAAATAAACGGCAAGGTTCATCAGGTGGATGTTTACAAAAACGGAAAACTGCAAATCCTGTTTGGAACTACCAACTTCATTTACTTAGTTGACCGCAAGGGCGAGGATGTTACTAACTATCCGATTGAGCTGGAAGCGCCTGCCACTTCGCCCCTTTCGGTTTTTGATTACGATGGAAAGCGCGATTATCGAATGTTTGTTGCCTGCAAAAACAAAAAGGTGTATTGCATGGATGCTAAAGGAGAAGTAGTAAAAGGCTGGGGCTTTAAGAAAACAAACGAAGTTGTTACGCAACCGATTGTGCATGTGCGCAACGGAGGAAAAGATTTTATTGTCATTGCAGAAGCTGACGGCAAACTTAATATTCTAGACCGCAAGGGAAGCGAAAAAGCAAAGGTGAAAGAGAAGTTCAGATTTGGACATAACACCATTCAGATGTTTGGTGGCTCCATTGCCTTTACTGACAGCACCGGTAAAGTTTATACCGTTAGCATGAGCGGCAAAACGGATAAAATTTCACCGAAAGAATTTACAGCACACCATCATTTTATTTATGGCGACATCAATTCAGACAAAACGCCTGAACTTATTTTCAGTGACCTCAACGAATTGTTTGTTTACAATGCCAAAGGTGAAACGCTGTTTGGTCATAAATTTGAGAGCGAAACCAATTTACCTCCTTTGATTACTGAAACATGGGATGGGCAACGCTTAGGTGCTGTTTGCAAGGGCAGCAGCGAGGTGTTTATTTTTACTGCCGATGGAGGAGTGGAAGAAGATTTTCCGCTGGCAGGAAGTACGTTATTTGATGTTGCCGTAGGTAATGGCGATATCCCCTCTTTATTAGTTACCGCCTCGGGAAGTGCGGTAATGATTTATCCGCTAGAGTGATTGGTCGTTCATCGAACTCCCAAACCTTTCACTTATACCATCGTTAAACGACCAAAAAACACTCCTGCAATGAAATCATTTCTTGTAACCATTCTCACCCTCACCCTCACCCTCTTCGCCACCGCCAACGCCCAGTTCCCCGGTCATACCATCGGAAACATACAAATCTATTTCGGTGATTTACTGGAGCAGGAGAAATGGGATTTTGATAAACAATACCGTTGGAGTTTCTATATCTGTGCCGATGATGTTGAAAAACTAACTGCCGCACAAACAGAATTGGCTCAACTTGGATTTACTAATTTTGAAATCATCCCCAACTCTGTTGCTCAGCTTGAAAATGGTGGGATGCTGAACATGCTGAGCTTTGAAAAAAACACTACGTACATTCCGCAAACATTGATGGATGATATTACAGCCTTATACAACTTAGAAAAGAATTTCAGCCTAAGCAGTTTTGACGATTACGGAAATTACGAACTTCTGGAAGAAGAAGAACCTGCGCACGAAACAGCTACCAACAATAAGAACTGGGTATTCTAAAATTCATTTAGTTTTATTCACGTCTTTCTCACTGCATCAATTTTTCGTATTATTGCTATACTTTTCAGCAAAAGTTCAGCGTTAGTATTTTATGATTTATGACTACTACAAAATACTTGGTGTAGAACGAAACGCCACCGTTTCGCAGATAAAACTTGCCTACCGCAGAAAAGCAAAACTCTATCATCCCGATGTAAATGCATCGGCCAGCGCCCACGACTACTTTACCATTCTCAACACAGCAAACGACACACTTTGCGATGAAAAGAAAAGAAGACGCTATGACCTAAAGTTGGAATACGAACAGTTTCGCTCAACAACTGCTGCAAGGCAACAGGAACAGCCCCACCGCGACCCTGCATACCGCAGAAACCCCGAACGCGAACAGGCGCAGCCTAAAGAAGAAGAAAAAGATTTTGAGCCATCGCGCCCGCTATTCAAATTTTTCCTTTTTTCCATTATGTTTATTGGCATGCTGTGCGTTTTTATTCCTTCGCTGGCTGTTTATCACAATGCAATCAATTTCGGTGTACTGATTCTGCTTTTACCCGGCTTTTTTATGATACGCGATGTAGCCAAGTCGATACTGTTGAGTGAATGAATGCCGTTTCTTCGCCCCGCGAAATACTTCTGAAATACTGGAATTATCAAAGTTTCCGTCCGCTGCAGGAAGACATTATTAATGCCGCCCTGCAAGGAAAAGACACCCTTGCACTACTCCCCACCGGTGGCGGCAAATCCATCTGTTTTCAGGTGCCTGCCCTGTGCATGGAAGGCTTGTGCATAGTGGTTTCACCGCTTATTGCGCTCATGAAAGACCAGGTAGACAGCCTGCGCAAAAAAGATATCAAAGCGGTTGCCATCAATTCAGTAATGAGCATGAAAGAGATTGATATTGCTTTAGACAACTGCATTTACGGCAACTATAAATTTCTCTATCTCTCGCCCGAGCGCCTGCAAACTGAAATATTTCTGGCGCGTCTTCCAAAGATGAACGTAAACCTCATAGCTGTTGACGAGGCGCACTGTATCTCTCAATGGGGTTATGATTTTCGCCCCCCTTACATGAAGATAAAAGACATCCGGCAATATGTTCCCAAGGTTCCCGTTCTTGCACTTACCGCAACGGCAACGCCCGATGTGGTAAAAGACATTCAGCAGAAACTTGGTTTCAAAAATGAACACGTATTGCGTAAAAGTTTTAACCGTCCTAATCTTGCCTATGTGGTTTTGCACGAAGAAGACAAGAGCAAGCGCATGCTGAAGGTGATAAATAACGTGGGTGGCAGCGGAATTGTTTATGAGCGCAGCAGGCGCAAAACCTCTGAAACAGCAACTTTACTGCAAACAAATAATATAAGTTCAGCCTTTTATCATGCCGGAATGGATGCTGCAAAACGTGCACAGGTGCAGGAACAATGGATTAATAACACCGTGCAGGTTATTTCGGCAACCAATGCCTTTGGAATGGGAATTGACAAGCCCGATGTGCGTTTTGTTATCCACAGCGACCTTGCTGAATCATTAGAAGCCTATTTTCAGGAAGCAGGTCGAGCCGGTCGTGATGAGAAAAAAGCCTATGCAGTATTGTTAGTGAGCAATAAAGATAAGATTGAACTGAACAAAAGAGTGCTTACTGCTTTTCCCGAGAAAGAAGAAATCAAACAAGTGTATCATGCGCTCTCTAATTATTTTCACCTGGCAATGGGCAGCGGTGCCGAACATTTTTTCGAATTTGATATTGCTGACTTCTGCAATAAATACAAGTTTGAAGCCTTGCGTGTAATCAATTGCATCAGGTTTCTTGAAAAAGAAGAATACCTGCTTCTTACCGAAAGTGTTTATATGCCTTCACGCATAAAAATAACGGGGACAAAAGAAGAACTTTACGAATTTCAGGTTGCTAATCTGGAAGTAGATGCTGTTATAAAAGTGATGCTACGCTCCTACTCCGGATTGTTTTTTGAGTATGTAAATATTTTCGAGAACGACATTGCAACCCGCACCAAGTTAGATAAGGCAAAGGTTCTGAATATCATTTTCCGTTTGCAGGAACACGAAGTGGTTTCTTACTTTCCGCAAAGCATTTTACCTAAACTTTCTTTCGGCAGAGGAAGAATTGATACAGGCTTGCTCACCTTTTCAAAAGAAAATTACGAGCTACGCAAAAAAGTATTTCAGCAAAAAATTGATGCTGTGCTCAACTATGCCGACAACAAAATCTTTTGCCGAAGCCGCCTGCTGCTGGCCTATTTCGGTGAAACCAATTCCGAAAATTGTGGCGGCTGTGATATTTGTCTGGAACGCAACAAGCAGGAATTAAACACTGCAGATTTTGAAAAAATATCAGAAAAAATAAAATCACTGCTGATGAATTCTCAGCTTAGCTTAAAAGAATTACTTGAACAATACGGAAGCAACAAAGAAGCTTTGATTATAAAAACACTGCAACAACTATTGGAGGAGGCAATCGTTACTTATAATGATGAGAACAAGCTCCAATTAGTCAATGAGTAAACTTCCAAAGGATTTTTATTTACAGGTTGATGTAGTAAGCTTAAGTAAACAACTGCTCGGAAAAATTCTTTTTACCAAAGAAGGAAAAACAATAACCGCAGGCATCATCACTGAAACTGAAGCCTATGCAGGTGAAATAGATAAAGCCTCTCATGCATTCGGTGGCAGAAGAACATCAAGAACAGAAACAATGTATGCAGAAGGTGGGATATCCTATGTTTACCTCTGCTACGGAATGTATTCGCTGTTTAATGTTGTTACCAATCAAAAAGATATTCCGCATGCAGTGCTCGTAAGAGCCATACAACCGATAGAAGGGATTGAGAAAATTCTGCAACGCAGAAAATCAGAGAAATTAAAAAAAGGATTAACCACAGGACCCGGAAAAGTATCACTGGCACTGGGAATAAACTTCCGAAGCCACAATGCACAAAACCTTTCAGGAAACAAAATATGGATTGAAGACCGCGGAATAATAATTCCGGAGAGGCTTATCAATAAAGGGCCACGCATAGGTGTTGACTATGCAGGCGAAGATGCCAAACTGCCTTACCGTTTTTGGGTAAATGAAAAAGAGAACATTTAGAATTCTCTTTTTCATTTAAAATAATTCAGTGATTTAAACCGATGCCTTGCTCTTTACTTTCTCTTCCAGCAATGCAATATCAGCAACTTCAATCATGGTTTTCACATAATGAAATTTCAAACCTTTAAGATAATGTGGTTGAATTTCATTGATGTCTTTTTCGTTTTCATGCGAAAGAATAATGTCAGTGATGTTAGCGCGTTTAGCGGCCAGTATCTTTTCTTTTATTCCTCCAACCGGAAGCACCCTTCCGCGCAGAGTAATCTCACCTGTCATGGCTAATTTCTCTTTCACTTTGCGTTGTGTAAAGGCTGAAGCCAGTGCTGTGAAAATAGTAATACCCGCACTTGGTCCGTCTTTAGGTGTTGCCCCTTCGGGAACGTGAACGTGTACATTCCATTGTTCAAAAATATCAGACTGCAAACCTAAATCGTAGCAATGCGATTTCAAATATTCCAAAGCAAGCATAGCCGATTCTTTCATTACATCACCAAGATTTCCGGTGAGTGTGAGTTTGCCTTTTCCTTTACTTAAACTTACTTCTATAAAAAGAATATCACCTCCAAAAGCAGTCCAGGCAAGACCTGTAACAACTCCGGCAATGTCGTTGCCCTGATAAATATCTTTTTGGTAATGCGAAACACCCAAAATTTTACTTGCTTTATCAACAGTGATTTCAGCTTCCGCTTTCTCACCCGAAGCAACTGATTTTGCAACACTGCGTATCAAACGAGCAAGAACTTTCTCTAAATTACGTACACCCGATTCGCGGGTATATTCTTCAATAATTGTTTCAAGCACTTTATCTGAGAATGTAACCTGTTTCTTTTTCAGTCCATGCTCTTCTATTTGCTTAGGTACAAGGTGACGTTTTGCTATTTCAACTTTTTCTTCAACAGTGTAGCCTGTTACCTCAATAATCTCCAGCCTGTCGCGAAGGGCAGGCTGAATGGTGCTGAGTGAATTAGCTGTTGCTATAAATAGAACCTTTGAAAGGTCGTAACCGGTTTCAATGTAATTATCATGAAATGCATTGTTTTGCTCGGGATCCAATACCTCTAACAAAGCAGAAGAAGGATCGCCATGTGCATCACGACCTACTTTATCCAACTCATCCAATACAAAAACAGGATTGGATGATTTTGCTTTCCGTAAACTTTGAATAATGCGCCCAGGCATTGCACCAATATACGTTTTGCGATGACCGCGAACTTCCGCTTCATCTCGTAAACCACCTAATGACATACGCACATATTTTCTACCCAATGCTTTTGCTATGGATCTACCCAATGATGTTTTACCAACTCCCGGAGGACCCACCAGACAAAGGATTGGCGACTTCATATCACCTTTCAATTTCAAGACAGCAAGGTGTTCCAGAATACGGTCTTTCACTTTATCCAAACCAAAGTGGTCAGCATCTAAAATGTTTTTTGCACGCTTAAGATTGAAATTATCTTTCGTGTATTCGTTCCAGGGAATATCCAACAATACATCCAAATAATTGGTTTGCACTGAATACTCAGAAGCCATTGGATTCATTCGCTTCAACTTAGCCAAATCCTTTTTGAAAAGCTCTGCAGTTTCTTTGCTCCACTTTTTCTTTTCAGCACGCTTTTCCAGTTCTTTTAGTTCCTGCTCAAATGAATTTCCACCCAGTTCTTCCTGAATAGTTTTCATTTGCTGATTCAGAAAATATTCGCGTTGCTGTTTATCTAAATCTGTTTTTACTTTGGTCTGTATCTGGTTTTTCAGTTCCAGCATCTGCAACTCTTTTGTGAGGAATTCCAACACCAATGTTGCACGTTTCTTCAAATCACTTTCATCCAACACTTTCTGTTTTTCATGAACTTCTACATTCATGTTTGAAGAAATAAAATTGATGAGGAATGAAGGACTGTCAATGTTTTTCAACGCGAAAGCAGACTCAGAAGGAATGTTAGGAGACTGACGTACAATTTGCGTTGCCACATCTTTCAACGAAGAAATAAGGGCAGTAAATTCCTTATCTTTTTTATCGGGTTTCGCATCAGGAATTGCTTCTACTTTTGCCTTAAAATAAGGCTCGCTCTGCACCACTTCTTTTAACTCAAAACGCTTTTTGCCCTGAATGATAACGGTTGTATTTCCGTCAGGCATGCGCAGCATTTTAATGATGTAGGCTACGGTTCCAATCTTATTTAAGTCTTCAAATTTAGGGTCTTCAATTCCAACATCTTTTTGTGCTACAACGCCAATAATCTTTGTTCCGCGATTAGCTTCTTTAATCAGTTTTATGGATTTATCACGGCCAACGGTAATAGGAATTACAACACCCGGGAACAAGACCGTATTCCTTAACGGAAGTATTGACAAAATTTCAGGTAGCTTCTCTGAATTCATGGTATCCTCATCTTCCTGCGTGAGCAAAGGAATAAATTCCGGCTCATCGTCAATGAGGTGATTCAGCGACAGTGCTTCAATATTAAGGTCATCTTTGTTCATACGGTTCATATTTTTCCTCTTGGGTGGACTGCGTATTTGTCAATAGCTGTGCCAAAGGAAAATTGTCAGGTTTGTTATTTTTTTGTCAGTTCGGTGATGTACTCAAATATCTTCTCGTCTTCTTTAGTCAGGCCAATGTGTCTGCGCTCCATTACCAGCTTTGCTGTTTCTAGTGCTTTTTCAAGGCTGTAAATCATAAAACCATTTGCTCCGCCCCACGAAAAAGAAGGAACAAAATTACGCGGAAATCCTGCTCCGAAAATATTGCAGCTTACACCTACGACCGTTCCTGTATTAAACATGGTATTAATTCCACATTTGCTGTGGTCGCCCATAATTAATCCGCAGAATTGTGAGCCTGTGCTTACAAACGTATTCTCTGCATAGTTCCAGAGTTTTACTTCGGCATAATTATTCTTAAGATTTGAGTTATTGCTGTCGGCACCAAGATTACACCATTCGCCAATTACAGCGTTACCCAGAAATCCATCGTGGGCTTTATTAGAATAACCGAAAATCACGGAATTATTTACCTCGCCACCAACCTTTGAATGTGGTCCTATGGTAGTTGCTCCGTAAATTTTAGCACCCATTTTCAAGGTTGAATGTTCGCACAAAGCAAACGGACCGCGGATAAGCGAACCTTCCATTACTTCGGCATCTTTAGCAATATAAACAGGGCCTGAAGAAGCATTGATTACAGAAGCCTCCACTTTTGCGCCTTCTTCCAGAAAAATATTTTCGGGATTGATTAAGGTGTTGCTTTCAGAAATTTTAGCCGACTTTCTTCCTTTGGTCAGCAGTTTAAAATCTGCTTCAATTGCTTCTGCGTTCTTTTGAAATATATCCCACAGGTTATTAACCTGTAAAAACTTAGCTATGTAGTTATGCTTAACATAACAGTCAGTATCGCTTTCCTTAAAAGCCTCTGCTTTATCTTTTGGCAGAGCCACTGCGATAAGAGTATTTTCAGCAATAAGCACTTCACCGGTTTTCAATTCTTTGATTTTTTTCACCATGTCCTCATCAGGACAAACGGAAGAATTGATAAGAATATTGTCTGCAGCAAAGTTTGCCGGAAATTTACCTGACAAATAATCTTCTGTCAGGGAAGATGTTTTCCCGAAATAGTGCTCCCACTTTTCACGGATAGTGAGAATTCCTATGCGGATATCCGCAACAGGGCGGGTAAAAGTAAGCGGCAAAAGGTGGTTTCTTCGTTTTCCGTCAAACAGGATAATATTCATAGCACAGATTTGAGCGTCAATATTAAGGAATTACAAAGTTATGTTTGTTATTATTTCGATAAATACCCCTTTATTTTCACCACAGATAACCCTAATTTCATTTATTAATCTGCGATTTCGTCATGCTGAACTCGTTTCAGCATCTCGTTATTAAACATCCAGACCCTGAAACAAGTTTAGTGTGACGATTGATAATGAATTCTATGGTTCAATGAAATTTATTCAACTTCAACAATATAATTTTTCTACTTTTGTTGCCCCTCGCTGCCCACGTGGCGAAATTGGCAAACGTTGCGGTCTCAGAAGCCGTTGGTGTAATTACCTTGGGAGTTCGAGTCTCCCCGTGGGCACAAGCATTAAAACCCGGAAACACCCTGAAAGAGATCAATACTATGGTTTGTTTCAGGGTGTTTTATTATCAGTCCGTTGTTGAAACAATTTCTGAAAAGGAGAAAAGCATAACCAAACAATTCATTTTTTTGTAACAGAATTCACTTAATCAAGTATAAACGCTGGATTAAAACTGTCTTCTGACCAAAAAAACACCTATGAAGCAACGCATACTTTATGCTGTTCTGTTCCTGTTAATTATAGCATCAAACGCTGTATTGGCACAGGATCCAACCTTCTCACAATACTATTCCAACAAGCTATATTATAATCCTGCTTTTGCAGGTGCCGACCCCGGTCTTCGCGTTAATTTCAACTACCGTAACCTCTGGACATCGCTGAACAGCAATTTCGGGACCTACAACTTCAACATGGATATTTCGGATTTTAACCTTGGAGGTGGTATTGGTGCTGTTGTGGTAGGCAATGTGGAGGGTGATGGCTTGCTGCGAACCAACAGCTATGCGCTTAATTATTCATACCGGATAACTGTAATGCCTCGCATGTGTGACGTGCACATAGGACTGCAAGCCGGGTATATGCAAAAATCAATTGACTGGAGCCGTTTTGTATTCAGCGACCAGCTTGACCCTGTTTACGGACAGGTTTATACATCAGCAGCTACCCCACCTTCCGATACTAAACGCGGAATGTTTGATGCAGCTGCCGGTATCATGACCCGTTTTAACATTAAGAAACACCGCAGCCGCAGAATCATAAGCAGCACCATCGGTTTCTCGGTGCAACACCTTACCCAACCCAATGAATCATTGATTGGCGGAGTACAACGCCTGCCACGCAAATATGTAGGACATTTGAGTTTTATGATTCCTGTCTCGAAGAAAAAATCAAGAAGCAAAAACCTTACTTACCTGTCGCCCAATTTTATTTATGAAAGACAAAGTGTTTTGCAAACCTTTAACTTAGGTTTATTTGCTTTGCGTGCTCCCTTGGTGATTGGCGTCTGGTACCGTAACGGAACACCTATTCTTATTCCTAAACGCACGGATGCGCTTGTGTTTAGTCTCGGTTTCAGAGGAAGAGACGGCAACGGAGCATTTATTTACCAGTTTGGCTACAGCTACGATTTAACATTGTCTAAACTGGCAGGTTCTTCCGGTGGTTCGCACGAGATTTCATTGCTGCTGGAATTTACTTCTGCCAGACTTACCAACGTTCGTTCAAACTCTGCCCGCAGAAAGGCAAGAAACTGTTATAACTTTAACGGGCCAAGGAATTTGCCGAAGATTTTCTAATCGGAAATCGCTTCCAAAATCATAAACCTGCAGTCCAACGGCTGCAGGTTTTGTTTTAATATATCGATAAACCCACTGCCATAATGTAGGTAAAACGCACTGATGTTTTCGTGGCGCTCCTGCAATGAATTACCGGGAAATAGTTTTTCGCGGATAGATTTAATTTGATTGAGAGAAGTTTCGTGTTTCTTTTTTTCGGCACGCTGTATGCGGCTTTCCAATTGCTCCAATGCTCTTAATTGTTTCTGCAATTCGGCTTCTATGCTTGCTTCTAAGGTCGAATCAACCTTTGTTGCTTTGGCTTTAATGGAAGAGAAAAGTTCTTTCAGTTGTTGCTGTTCAGTTGCTATACCTGTTTCAGAAGTGGAATGAGCAGCAATAAAATCATTCACTAATTTCTGTTCCGGAGCAAAAAAGTCCTTTGCTGACAAACTTAGTTTTTCAATTTTAGCTATAAGACTTCCGTCAACGACCATCACCGAATTGCGCAATACCAAAAGAGGAAAAGAAATTGCGGCAGCAGTAAACATTTTTTTGTACTGCAACCAGTAAGACAACTCCCCTGCCCCGCCTATGTAGGCAAGGTTGGGCAAAATGTGTTCCTGATAAAGCGGGCGCAAAACAACATTCGGACTAAACTTTTCGGGATATGCATCCAGTTCATTTTCTAATTCCGCTTTTGAAAATACTAGAGCAGTATTCAGCACTTCAAAACCCTGATCGGTTTTAACAATGCGTTCTCTTTTATTGTATGCTAAATAAAAACAATTGATTTCACGGGGATTTACCTGCGCTTTATAGCCAAGCGCTTCTAATTCCGAGTTAGTTTCTGAAACTAATTTGTAAGCGATATTTTGAAAAATATCTTCTTTCAGTTGCTGAACAAACGTTTGTTTCAGTCTTTTATCGCGTGCATCTAAAATAACCAGACCGTAGCTGCCAAACAGCTGATGACAGAGGTAACGCATAGCATCTGCAAGGTTGGAATGATTAAGGTAGGCTTCAGAAAAAAGAGCAATTAATTCGTTTGCGTTTTGGCTTTCACCTAAAATAGTTTTCAGTTCGTTAATAACTGAACGCAATGAAGCGGTTGAAATTTCACCGGCTGCTCCGTGGTGTTCTTCTTTCCATTCTATCTTTTTTCCAAAAAGATGAATGTGATTTATTTCAGCAAAATCATGGTCCTCGCAATGCATCCAGTAAACAGGAACAAAATTTGAATAAGGATATTCCTGCTTTAATTTTTCTGCAAGATTGATGGTAGAAATAATTTTATAAACGAAATAAAGTGGCCCGGTAAAAAGATTTAACTGATGTCCTGTTGTTACTGTAAACGTGTTGTTACTTCTCAGTAATTCAATATTCGCAAGAACTTTAGCATTGTCATTCAGCGGTTTATTTTGCTCTGATAATACATCCGCTAAAAGTTTTCGGTCAATATTTTTTAATCCTCTTTCTTTGATTTTTTTTCCAAAAGAAAAAAATCCAGGTTCAGATTCATAAAAGCTTTTCAATTCAGGCTTTCCTGAAAGATAATCCAGAATAAGGTTGGAGAAAAAACCGGTTTCGGAGTAATTTACAAATGAGGCTTTAAGCATAATAATTAGGCCCTTCGACTACGCTCAGGGTGACAAGCAGCATTAAACAATTTCACCGTAAAGGTCGAAATCTTCGGCAGAAGTAATTTTTACATTTGCAAAATCACCTACACGAACATAGAATTTCTTTGCATCTACCAATACTTCGTTATCCACTTCAGGTGAGTCAAATTCAGTGCGACCGATAAAATAATTTCCTTCTTTACGGTCGAATAAAACTTTGTAGGTTTTACCAACTTTCTGTTGGTTTAATTCATTTGAAATCTCTTGCTGTGCCTGCATAATAGCTTCCACACGTTTCTCTTTTGTTTTAGCAGAAACATCATCTTTCAGCAAATAAGCATGCGTATTTTCTTCGTGCGAATAAGCAAAAATTCCGAGGCGGTCGAAGCGGGTTTCTTTCACCCATTCCAGCATTTCATTAAAATCTTCTTTGGTTTCGACCGGATAGCCGGCAATTAAGGTTGTACGCAAAGCAATTCCGGGAACTTTTTCGCGAATGGTTTTCACCAACTCGCGTGTCTTTTCAGAAGTTGTTCCCCTGCGCATTGATTTCAACATAGGGTTTGAAATATGCTGCAAAGGCATATCCAGATACTTGCAAATCTTTTTGTTCTCACGCATCACATCCAACACCTCTTCAGGAAAGCCTGAAGGAAAAGCATAGTGCAACCGCAGCCATTCAATACCTTCCACTTCAGAAAGGCGTTGCAAGAGTTCTGCTAATTTTCGTTTGCCGTAAATATCAATCCCGTAATAGGTTGAATCCTGAGCAATAATCATCAACTCTTTTACTCCTTTTGCAGCAAGACTTTCTGCTTCTTTCACCAATTCTTCCATTGGTTTTGAAATATGTTTCCCGCGCATCAATGGAATAGCACAAAACGAACAAGGCCGGTCGCAACCTTCCGATATTTTGAAATAAGCATAATGCGATGGGGTTGTGATAATGCGCTCACCAATCAATTCATGTTTGTAATCAGCGCCTAAAACTTTTAACAATTTAGGCAAATCACGAGTTCCGAAATACTGATCAACATTTGGAATTTCTTTTTCCAAATCAGGTTTATACCTTTCAGAAAGACATCCGGTAACAAACACTTTATCAACTAAACCGCGCTGCTTGGCATCGGCAAAACGAACAATGGTATCAATGCTTTCCTGTTTTGCATTATCAATAAAACCGCAGGTATTGATGACAATAATATTTGCATCGTCTTTGGTGCTTTCGTGCACAGCATCTTTGCCGTTGGCTTTCAGTTGCCCTAATAAAACTTCTGAATCATAAATATTCTTGGAGCAGCCAAGAGTAATAACATTGATTTTATTTTTACGTGTGGTTTTTGTTTTCATTTGAAAAGGCTATCCACAAATTCGTTTTTATTGAACACCTGAAGGTGATCCATCCCCTCGCCTACTCCGATATATTTCACGGGGATTTTAAACTGGTCAGAAATACCAATTACCACACCGCCTTTAGCAGTGCCGTCTAATTTGGTTAATGCAAGCGCATTCACTTCTGTTGCCAATGTAAATTGTTTTGCCTGTTCAATGGCATTTTGACCGGTTGAAGCGTCCAGTACTAATAAAATCTCGTGTGGGGCGTCAGGTATTACCTTTTGCATAACACGCTTGATTTTTGAAAGTTCGTTCATCAGGTTAACTTTATTGTGCAACCTGCCTGCTGTATCAATAATTACCACGTCTGCATTTTGCTTCACCGCTTCCGAAACAGCTTCAAAAGCAACCGAAGCGGGGTCGGCATTCATGCCTTGATTAATGACAGGAACTCCAACCCTTGTTCCCCATATTTTCAATTGGTCAACTGCAGCGGCTCGAAATGTATCGGCAGCACCCAGCATCACATTCTTTCCTGCTTTTTTCATCTGGTTGGCAAGTTTTCCGATGGTTGTTGTTTTACCTACACCATTAACACCAACCACCATTATTACATAAGGCTTTTTGCCTGCAGGAATAGTAAATTCAGTTACATCATCGCTGTTGTTTTCAGCAAGCAGCGAAGCAATTTCTTCTTTCAATAATCTGTTCAGTTCTGATGTGCCCAGATATTTATCTTTTTTAACCCGCTCTTCAATGCGTGTAATAATTTTCAATGTTGTTTCAACACCAACATCACTGCTGATAAGGATTTCTTCCAGATTATCAAGCACATCAGCATCTACTGTTGATTTACCAACAACCGCTTTGGTCAGGCGCGAAAAAACGTTTTCACGTGTTTTCTCCAAACCTTTATCAAGGTTCTCTTTTTTATCCTTAGAAAATATGCTGAAAATACCCATTGAATTAAACAAAAAAAGCTTCTTCCTGAGGAGAAAGAAGCTTTGTATTCATTATGCTGTTGATTAGTTTTCTTTCAGAAAATCTTTCACGTGGTCGTTGTGAACTACTTCTGTTTTGAAAGAGTATGCACCGGTTTTAGGTGATTTAATCATTTTAATCACTTTGGTAAAACTTCTTCCTGTTCCTGATTTCAGCGTTGCTACGGTTTTCTTTGCCATGTTATTTTAATTTTAGAAAAGATTAGAATTTCTTATTTAATCTCTTTGTGAACGGTCATTTTCTTAAGAATTGGGTTGTATTTTTTCAACTCAACTCTTTCGGTTGTATTTTTCTTGTTTTTGGTAGTGATATAACGAGAAGTTCCCGGTTTACCGCTGTCTTTATGCTCTGTGCATTCAAGAATTACCTGTATTCTGCTTCCTCTTTTAGCCATTTTATTCTGTTTTTTTATTTAAAGGGCTGCAAATGTAGAAATTTATTCCAAACAAAAATCAAAATAATTGTTCTACTTGATTTACTTTCGTTAAACACCTTAAAATTTCGATAAAGAAATCATAAATACTTGACATCCCGATTGAAAATCAATATATTTGCTTGGCATTTTTACAAAGCTAATGTTAAGCAATTGTTACTACTTGGTGATTTAATGTATGTTCAACTTCGTTAAATCCATTCTATTTATCCTGATTATTCTGGCCCTTTCTGGCTTGATGACTGACTGTTATTCTCAATGCGACAATGCCGATTTTTCAAACAATAATTTTAACGGCTGGGTGGGTAGAACAGGAAGTTGTTGTGGTATCAATACACCTACTGTAGGAATTGTAAATGGTAGGCACACCATTATGACCGGTGCCGGAACAGATCCAATTGCCTGCAATGACATCACATTAGTTGCCCCCGGGTATGCTGCATCTGCTCGCCTAGGAAACAGTAATGTAGGCGGAGAGGCGGAACGGCTTTTATACACCTACAACGTAACTACAGCCAGTGCTTTATTTACTTACCAATATGCCGTAGTGCTGGAAGATCCTGGACACTCAGTTGCTGAC
>CAMBRL010000036.1 GCA_945870105.1 Chitinophaga pinensis | reverse complement strand
GGAGGCTTTGGCTCCGATTTTGGTTTCCGTATTTTTGATAAACAGTTGGTGGAGTATGATGATTTCTTGTTAAAAGGAATAAAAAATCAATGAGAAAATATTACAGAAACATTTTCCTGCTCACAATTTCTATCGGAATTAGTATCAATGTCAGCGCACAGGTAAAACTACCTTCAAAACAAAGCGAAACCAAAGCGCCTGCAAAACAAACAACAACCAAGCAAACATACACAGACCCTGCTGAAGGCAAACACGTTTTAAAACTAACCACCAATGCTGACTGTTATTTAAAAATTGATGGCGAAGACAAAGGAATAATACGGATTGATGATGTAAAAAAAATTTATTTAGATAAAGGTCCTTATTTAATAAAAGCCACAAGCACCGAAAACAAAGCCGATGTTTTTAACTATGAATATAACGCAAGAGAAATAAACATGCAATCAACATACAGTATAGACTTGCAAAGTATTATAAACACCCGGTTAACATCTGAAAACAGGTCAAAGCAATTAGAACAAGAGCGTATAACGAGAGAGCAAAAAGAAGCTGATGAAAAAATTAAATTAGCAAAACAGTTAGAGCAAGCGACCATAAACAGAGAGGCAAAGGAAGCGGATGAAAAAAATGTAAAAGAAAGGCAGGCTGAACAAGAACGAATAAGCAGAGAAGAAAAAACTGCTAATGAAACCAGAATAGAAGCAAATCCATTGGAGATGTTGCTTGTTGCAAAACAAAAACAAGAAGAAGAAAAACGAACCGAAACACCTAAACAATCAACGTCAGCAACAACCATCTACACATCAAAAACCGGAGAACAATATGATAGGTGGGGAAACCGGATTGATGTAAAAGAAACTGACACTGATGCTGTTTTTACGTTTGTTGAAAAGATACCTGAATTTCCGGGTGGAAACAATGAACTTATTAAGTTCTTACAAAATAATATTAAGTACCCTGCAACCGAAAGAGACAATGAAATAGAAGGCACTGTTTTTATAAAGTTCATTGTTGAAAAAGATGGCTCTGTATCTAATACAGAAGTATTAAAAAGCATAAGCCCCGGTCTGGACAAAGAAGCATTGAGGGTGGTAAATCTCTTTCCGAATTTTTCTCCAGGTCTGCAGCAAGGCAAACCGGTAAGGGTTTCTTTTACCTTGCCCATAAAATTTGCTCTTAATTAAAAGAGCCTGAATTTTTTGTCTGTTTTTCATTTTCTGAATGAAATCAAAAAATACTTATTTAGGTTTCAATACTTTATTACATTTGGCAACACAAACCACTAAAAATTTCAGCTTATGCCTACACCTGAGGAATTAGAGCAGCAATTACAGGAATTGCTTGACAACTTCACCGAAGCCTACACCGAAGTGCAGGCGCAGCGCGACCAAGCCACCCAGATTGTAAGTGAATTGCAGGAACTGCACGATACCGTGCAGAACTTTGCCACCGAGGCAGAGACGCAATACAATGCGCTGGTAAATATTGTAAACCAAAGTGAGCAGCACAACGAAACCATTTTGGGCTACATGACCGAGGCGCAGCAGCACGAAAATGAAATTCAAACCCTGCTTACCCAGGTGCAGCAGCACGAGCAACAGGCCGAAAACCTGATGAACCAGACGCAGCAACACGAAGATGCCGCTGAAAATTTCATGAACGAAACACAGCAGCACGAAACACAAGCCGAAAACCTGATGACACAAACCCAGCAACACGAAACTGCTGCCGAAGGGTTTATGAACGATACACAACAACACGAGCAGGCTGCACAAACCCTGTTAAACGAAACACAGCAACACGAAACTGCTGCCGAAGGTTTAATGAATGAAACACAGCAACACGAAACTGCAGCTGAGGGGTTAATGAATCAAACTCAACAGCACGAGCAGGCTGCACAGGCTGCTTTAAATGAAACACAACAACATGAGAACGCTGCGGAAGTATTGATGAATCAAACCCAGCAGCATGAAAACGCAGCGGAAACTGCTTTAAACGAAACACAACAACACGAGAACTCTGCCGAAGCATTGATGAACCAAACACAGCAGCACGAGCAGGCTGCAGAAGGTTATATGAATCAGGCACACGACCATGAGCAAGCTGCCGCAAGTTGGATGAACCAGGCGCATGATCACGAACAACAAGCTGCATCATGGATGAATCAGGCACACGACCATGAACAGGCTGCTGCCAACTGGATGAACCAGGCGCATGATCATGAGCAGAAAGCATTAGAGTTTATGAATCTTGCTAACCAGCACGAGGATAAAGCAGAAGAGTATATGAACCTTGCCCAACAACATGAAGAAAAAGCGCAGGTATGTTATGACCATTGCCACGATCATGAAGAAAAAGTAATCATCATTTACAATACCTGTCATGAGCACGAAGAGAAGGTAATTGTATGCTACGATCACTGCCATGAGCATGAAGAAAAGGCACAGGAATGTCATACCCAGTGCCATGCCCATGAAGAAGAAGCAGCCAAAATTCTTGATCTGATTATCAATCACGAAGAGGAAGCAAAAGGGCATGAACAGGAAGCCGCCACCGCTGCCGGACAGGCACAAGCAAGTGCAGGTGAAGCAGCGGGTGCTGCAGGTGAAGCACAGGCTTCTGCAGGTGAAGCTGCAAGCGCTGCAGGACAGGCACAGGCAAGTGCAGGTGAAGCTGCTAGTGCTGCGGGTGAAGCACAAGCCTCTGCGGGAGAAGCGGCAAGCTCAGCTGGAGAAGCACAAGCATCAGCTGGAGAAGCGGCAACCGCTGCAGGAGAGGCACAAGCATCAGCGGGTGAAGCACAAGCCTCTGCAGGTGAAGCAGCTAGTGCAGCAGGTGAAGCACAAGCATCGGCAGGAGAAGCAGCAACCGCTGCAGGTGAGGCGCAAACACATGCAGGTGAAGCGGCAACTGCTGCCGGAGAAGCACAAACACATGCCGGAGAAGCAGCAACCGCTGCAACAGAAGCACAAACACATGCAGGTGAGGCTGCAACCGCTGCAGAAGCGGCCGCAACTTCTGCCGGAGCAGCAGCAGATAGTTTAACCGATGTGCAGGATGCCGCAAAAGAAATAGACGGTCTGGTAACTAAAGCACAGGAGGCTGAAGGAAGTATTGAACAATCGCTGACAAATGCCAAAAAATTGGAAGAAGATGTTAATACAGCTGCAGAAGGGATAGAAACTGCTCTTGAACACGTTAAGGAAAGTGTTCAGGATGCAGTAAAAGCAACCGATAAAGTTATAGAACTGCACTCGCAAGCCGAAGAAAACAAAAACGCAACCGATGATTTAAAGAAAGAATGTACCGAAATCAAGACCGAGTGCGAAGCTGAAAAAACTGCGGCCGAAACAGCTAAAACAGAAACGGAAAAAGCAAAAACTGAAGCTGAAGGTTTTAAAGACGAAGCAGAAAAAGCAAAAGGGGATGCAGAAGAAGCCGCAAAAGCAGCAGAAGGTCATGAAGACGATGCGCAAAAATCTGCAAGGGAAGCCGATAGCTCTGCACAACAAGCTGAGAGAGCAGCACAACGAGCAGATGATGCTGCAGATGATGCAAGGGCGGCTGCAGCAAGGGCAAGTTCTTATTAATTTAAAATTATAGTTTCATGATATATAACATTTTTTTTGCTAATTCTCAAATTTATATTTTATGACGAATTTCAGCGAAGAGCAGATAGCTGAAGCCACATCCGGTTCACCTCAATATCTTGAGCAGGTTTATCGTAATCTTATGGAATTAAAAATTCTGAAAGGTTCAAATCGAATGGATGAGCTTCGTCAGTACGAAAAGATGTATAAGGAAGGGATTCAAAACAGCTATAAAGAACTTGAACAATTAAAACAGCAAGCTATTGATGAAGGGAATAATTTGGTTTCTGATGCTGTTCAGAGTGCTAGCTTGGATTTTGGCATAGATATATTGTCCATGCCTTTAAAAGGTGTAGGTACTGCGCTTCAAATTTTCAAAGGATTAGGTGAAGCAAGTATAGCTACTATTTTTGGCGATAACCGTGACGCAGCAGAGGGGCTATCAGAAACGGCTATTTCCGCTTTTAGTAAATTGCCTTTTCTCGGTGGAATAAAAACCTTAACACTTGATGCAAACCGTAATATTGAAAAATTAAGGGAGAAATACACAGAATTAGTTCAGAATCACATTGATCATATGAAAGACTTGAAGGATAAACTTGCTTCTGTTCGAGGAGAGATGAGTTATCTAAGTCTTCCTAATGATGAATTAAAGCAAATGGAAGAAGCCATATTAAAGAAGCATCCCGAATTTAAAAATTTAGATGCAGAGATACAGAGGGCTTTAAATGAAAAAATGTTGAATTCAGGAAAAAATTTGCGTTCTGCCTCCGCCAACGTTTTTACCCGCATTCATGAATTATTGGCTGAAATAAATGCAAGCCTCCAGCAATTAAATGCAAACCTTCAGATATCATAACATTATCATAAATTGAATTAATATTTTCTTATTTTTGCTATTCACAAATCAACAAACCCTTAAACACCAAAACTTATGAAAGACCTCACCGAAATTGAAAACGAGATGCAGGAGATGACCAGCAACTTATCTAATGCAAACGAAGAAGCACAAGGCCATTTGAATGAGATTACTGCCGTTAAAGAAACGGTTGATAATCTGGTGGCTGATGCTGAATCGCAGGTTAGTAACTTGGCGGAACTGGCTACCAGCGCGCAACAACACGAGCAGGAAGCTGAAGCTGCATTAACTGCTATTCAGCAACACGGTGATGAAGTGGAAACGGTTTTAAACGAAGCTAAGGAGCACGAACAAGAGGCTGAAAATTTCCTGAACCAAACACAGGAACACGAGAAAGAGGCAGAGAACTTTTTAAACCAAACACAGGAGCACGAAAAAGAAGCTGAAAATTTCCTGAACCAGACTCAGCAACATGAGAAAGACTCTGAAAATGTGCTGAACCAAATACAGCAGCACGAGAAAGATGCTGAAGGTTTTATGAACCAGGCTCGTGACCATGAACAAGCTGCTGAAGAATTAAGAAACCAGATCAACGAACTGAAAGACATCAGCACTCAGTTGAGAGACGATATAAATGGGCTGAAAGATGAAAGCACACAGCTTCGCGATAATATTATTGAACTCAGAGATGAGACCACACAGTTGAGAGATGAGAGCATACAGTTGCGTGATGAGAATATACAGTTGCGTGACGAGAATATAGTACTGCGTGACGAAATTATTGCACTGCGTGACGAGAGCACACAACTGCGTGATGATATTATACAATTAAAAGAAGACAGCCAGGCAGAACTGGATATTATTTCTAACCAGATAAAACCAGAAGCACAAACTGCCATGGAAGATACCCAAAGCCATGAGCGTGATGCTTCAAATTATATGGGCCAGACACAAGACCATGAGCGTTCTGCATCAGCTTTTGCAAGTGATGCACAAAGTTCTGCTCGTGAAGCAGAAATTGCAGAACAGCAAGCTGAAGCCGCTGCCCGCTCTGCTCAAAGTGCACTAGGAGGACTTTTTTAATGCTTTATTTTACAAGAACAAAAAAGTGTTGGCAATATGCCAACACTTTTTTTGTTCTTATAGATTTGCTTTTAACCTAAAAACAGAAAATGAACTATTTTCACGAATACCTAACTATTAAAAATTAAAATTCATGAGTAAAAAATACTTCTTCCTTATTACCGCTCCTTTTATATTTAGCCAGGCGGTTGCCCAAAATGCAGGCGAAACTAAAACAACCGAAAAGCAAAAAAAGGAATATACCGGTCAGGAGCTTACCCTTAAATTAAGTTCAGATGTGAGTTGTAAATTTTATGTGGATGGTGAGTATAAAGCTACTGTTAAACCGGGTGAAATGGTAAAGCTAAGTCTGAAAAAAGGAGAATATGAATTAAAAGCCGTTTCAACCGAAAATCCTGAAATGGTTTATAAGCAATATTATACAGTGGAAACTACCGGTGTTGAGAAAATTTACCAAATTAGTTTTGCCGGTATACCCGCAATTTCACCTCCCGGAAAAACAGCAGACACAGAATTAGCTGCTTATAAAACCTTATTTGATAATCAAAAGCTTATTGTTAAAAACGATTGTGCAAATGATTTTAAGATAGGCGTGTTAAACGTTACCTATTTAACCGGTGACAATAAACTGAAAAAATTGGAATTATGGTATGACAGAACCGTAGGCAAAGGAGGTTTATTGCAGTTGGATTTAGTAGAAGGCACGCAAGTAGTATGGGATGGCTCAGTAGTTTCATACGCATTAGGCATAGAATATAAGGGCTCACAATATATTATTTCGGGCATTTTTAAAAATGATATGAAGGCTGAGGATAAAGCCTTACATATTAATTTAGATGATTTATAAAAAGAAGAGAGCCGGCATTTGCCGGCTCTCTTCTTTTTGGTACAATACCCGCTCTTAAATAATTCCGGTAACAGTAATTTTTACCTCATTACTCCATTGTCCGAAATGGCTGTCGTTATCAAAATAGATAGCAATATAACTGCGTTGCTCGCTTTGACCTGCGGCAGGCAGCGGAGTGGTATCTATATAATCAGGCTCAGTATCTGATGCTAAGTAAGCAAAACCGCCTGCAGGAATTGGACCTGGTCCGAAAGATGGGCTTGTAGTTCCGCTGCCGCGTTTTACATACAGATGTATGCCGGCAACTCCTGCCGGTTTATTCCATTTTATAACAGGAAAACCTCCGGTGCCTGTTTCAACTTTCAAGACAGGCGAAAGTGTGGACGCATCGGGAGGAGTAATTTCTGCTCCCTCCAGCCCCATGTCCTGACCATCGGCTACGGTATAAACCGTTTTTTTCTTCATGCTGTTGCACAGGCCAACCACCCGCTTAAAACCTCCGGGAGGCACCGCAGCAGGCGGAGGACCAAAAACCGGAAGCGAGGGTTCTACACTGGGCGAACCGCCAGCTGCAACGCCATCGCGTATCTCGTTTTTATAAGCCGTTAGCTTCAATATGTATTCACGCATCTGCTGTATGTAATTGTTCCAGTAGGCAAAGTAAAGCGCTACTGCAATTACATCTGCTACCTCTGCAGCCGAAAGATTGTATTTAGCTGTGTAGGTGTTTATTTTATTGGCAAGGTTGTTAAGCCAGGTTTGTTTGCCAAGGTCGGTGCTCGGCACAAATGATTGTTTAGCCATGTTGTTTTAGTTTTAGTTTAAAATTCAGTGATTTTGTTCGGGAATAAAATGATTTTTACCCGGGCGGCAACGGTTGCCACCGGGGTGGCAGTGGCTGTTATCGGGATGGCAGCCCTTGCCATGCAGGCGGCAATCATTCTTATGCAGGTAGCAGCGGCTGCCATCTGCATAGCAGCCGTTGCCATGCCGATAGCAGTAGTTACCTTCGGGGTGGCAGCTCTTGCCACCTGCATGGCAGCCGTTTTTATCAGGGTGGCAGTAGTTACCATCTGCATGGCAGCCGTTGCCACCCGCATAGCAGCGGTTGCTATCAGGCTTTCAATTCTATTTATCAGGCAAAAGGTCATCTGTATCGGTGTTAATGCTTCGCTAAATTATTGCGAGGCAAACATCGAAAAGAAAACAACAATTCCCTTGTCGCAAAAGCGCGACACCTATACTATTTCAGCGGCAAAAAGCCCAGCAACAGTGCGCGGTTATACGCCTGAATGTTTAGCTGCGATTCTAAGGTAGCGTGGAGCTTTTCAATGCGCTTGGCTGCCGCACGGGCTGTAATGCCAAGGCTATCGCCTATCTGCTGATAGGTATAGCCTTTTGCCAGTTTTTCCAATACATACAACTGGCCTGCATTGGGCTTTGCATCTTTCAGATGGCTGAAATCTTTTTCGGGTGGCAGAGGAATTATGGGCCTGCCTGTTCTTTTGTTTTTTTTCATGAGTAAGGTTTTTCTCACGAAAATAAATGGAGGAAGCGGCAATGTCAATAGCTGCATATGCCTTTTCCTAGATGAGCAACATCTGAGTAAGTGTAACTTACAATTGCACTTGCAACATAAAGGATCCCTATAGCCATCGGGATGTATTTCCTGCTTTTCTTTCAATATCATTTTCAAAGAGCAACAAGAGTTTTTAGTATCATTGCACTATGAGATTTTTGAGTATTGCTTTTCTTTTACTGCTTGTGTTTTCTGCACAAGCTCAGATAAAACTGCCGCCCAAGCAAGTAGAGCAAAAAGCCCCGGTAAAACAAACAGTTACTGAAGTAAAGCCTGTAAGCACGGGCCCGGTTTTTACATTAAAAGTAATGAGCAATGTAGCATGCAAATTTTATGTGGATGGCGAACTAAAAGCCACTGTTGCCCAAGATGAAATAGAAAAACTGCAACTCAAAGCAGGCGAGTATATGTTTAAAGCCGTTGCAAGCGAAAACAGTGAGGTTGTTTTTAAAGAATTTTTTACGGTAACAAAAGAACAAATAGGCACCGAGAAATTTTATGAGATAGACCTGCAAAGTGTTATTGATGAAGCTGACCAAGAGGCAGCAGCCAAACGGGCTGCTGCCCAGCGCATAGCCGAACAAAAAGCGGCTGCCCAAAAAATAGAGTTTGAAAGAGCTGAAGAAAAACTAAGACAGGAAAATGCAGAAGCAGAACGCGAAGCAAAAAGATTGGAGTATGAACAGGAACTTATAAAAAATGTCGCTAACCTTAAACATTTTGAAGGCAAAATAAGCTTTGAGGCTGATTGGGAAAATGTGCCTGAAGATATGAAAGCTTATTATAAAAAATCAACCTACTCTCAATATTATAAAAAAAACAAATTAAGAATAGAGATTAATTCTACTGAAACAAGCAAAACAGTTTTTATCTACGACTATATTAAAAAGGAGTCGCTAACGTTATCAGAATTTACAATAGCAGGTAAAACAACCAAATCAGCCACACTTCAAAAAACTAATACTCAAAAAAATCAAACAGTTTCGATGGAGTATTTTGATGAATTTAAATCAATAGCCGGTTTCAATTGTCAGAAAGCAAAATACAAAGTTTCAGGAAATGATAACGTTGCACAAAACATTGAAATGAGCTGTTATGTAAACAGAAGTTTTACCACCCCCGGTGAAGGTTTCAACGAACTGAACATTACGCCATTCCTGATGATGGATTCAAAATATCCAACAAAAATTGGGCAAAACACTGCTTATTATAATGCCTCGGTTTCAAGCATTTCCGAAGAAATATTGGATGACGAATTGTTCAGCCTTACACCACCCAAAGGTTATAACCTTACTGATAATAGATAAGCAGAGCAAGCTGCATTTTTTTACTTTTGCTGCTCGCTAAAAAAAGCATGCAAAAATTAGTTACTGCTCTCGCATTTATTATTCTATCGTTCTCATCAACGGCACAAGTGCTTACCCTCAAATTTACCACTACGGCAGATTGCAAACTGTATGTAGATGGCGAGTATAAAACCACACTCGTTACAGACGGGATTTTTAAAGTTGATTTAAGGGCAGGGGATTATCAGGTAAAAGCTGTATCAACGTCTAATGCTGCTGATGTTTTTAAAACATTTTACACCGTAAATAAAGAAGATCTGGGCATGCAGAAAATCTATGAAATAGATTTGCAGAACATTATACAAAACCGCATTGATAACGAAAACCGCATTGAACAGGAACGCATCGTAGCAGAAAAACAAAAGGAACTGGCAGAAAAGGCACAAGCAGAAAAAGAGGAAATGCAAAAGCAGAAGCAAGCACAAACTCAAAATGAACCAAACTCACATAAGCCAGACACCATCAATTTAGTAAATAAAATTATCAAGGATATGGTTTTAGTTAAAGGTGGAACCTATCAGATGGGCTGCACCCGGGATCAGGGAAATTGTGCCAATGACGAAAAGCCTACTCATTCAGTAACCATAAGCGATTTTTATATTTCAAAATATGAACTAACACAGGAACAATGGTATACTATTATGGGAACTAATTCCAGTCAATTTACAAATTGCGAATCATGCCCTGTAGAAAGAGTAAGCTGGCTGGAAACTGTAAAGTTTATTGAAAAATTAAATGAAATAAGTAATACTAAATTTAGACTGCCAACAGAAGCTGAATTCGAATATGCAGGCAGAGGGGGGCAACACCGCGAGAATTTCCAATTTAGCGGAAGCAATAGTATAGAAGATATAGGCTGGACAGAAACAAATAGCACCTATAAAACCCATCCGGTTGGGCAAAAACCTCCAAATGCACTTGGGCTGTATGATATGACCGGAAATGTTTTTGAGTGGTGCAGGGATGATTATGATGATAATTACTATAGAAATAGCCCTGAGACGAATCCTGTTTGCGAATCAGTTTTAAATTTAAAAGTGCTGCGTGGGGGATCTTACAAAACCAAAGAAATTGATAGCCATGTTTCGAGTCGTTATTCAATTGCAGAAGACCGAATGCTGGGCAATATTGGTTTCAGACTTGCCAGTGATAAATAAGGATAGTATAGCCGCCATTATTTGAAATTCTTACCCAATAAATAAATTTTTATGCTAAAGTTTTCAAACCTGATTTTATTGCTTTTATTTGGATTTATTCCGGCATCTGCACAGGTGCTCACCCTTAAATTTACCACTACGGCAGATTGCAAACTGTATGTAGATGGCGAATATAAAACCACCTTGGTTACAGACGGGATTTTTAAAATTGATTTCCGTGCAGGCGAATACCAGTTTAAAGCAGTTTCAACAGCTAACACAATTGATGCTTTTAAAACGTTTTATACAGTTAACAAGGAGGATTTAGGCACACAAAAAATTTATGAAATTGATTTGCAGAACATCATACAAAACCGAATTGACAATGAAAAGCGAGTTGAACAGGAAAGGATAGCCTCAGAACAGGCAGCCAAAGAAAAAGAAGAAGCCGAAGTTCGATTGAGAGAAGCCGAAAAAGCAATGGCAGAAAAAGCAGAAGCGCAGCGTTTGCTTCAGGAGCAGAAAAAAACAGAAACCCCGACTGAGGAAGTAACTGCAGACCCTGATGGCGGCATTGCAGGTGAACTGATATTTGTAAAAGGCGGAACCTACACCATGGGCTGCACCAAAGACCAGGGCGATTGCGCCATGGACGAAAAGCCGGTGCACGATGTAACGCTCAACGATTTTTACCTTGCAAAATATGAGGTAACTCAGGCTCTTTGGACAAAGGTTATCGGCAGTAATCCCAGCGAATTTTATACCTGCAGTGACTGTCCTGTTGAAAAAGTATACTGGAGCGATGCACAGGAGTTTATTGTAAAGCTGAATGAAATGACCGGCAAACGTTTTCGCCTGCCAACCGAGGCAGAGTGGGAATATGCAGGTCGTGGCGGAATACATCAGGAAAACTTTAAATACAGCGGCAGTAATTCAATTGAAGATGTGGCATGGACGGGTTCAAATGGCGGAGGCAGAACCCATGCAGTAGGACAAAAAGCTCCCAATAAACTAGGACTTTATGATATGACAGGCAATGTGGCTGAATGGTGCAACGATGGTTATGAAGATGGCTATTACAAAAAAAGTCCTGCATCTAATCCACAAGGCAATGCAAGAGCAGTAGAGAAAGTTCTGCGCGGTGGCTCCTACCGCACCGGTGCAAACGACAGCCATGTATCCAGCCGCTGGACTGTAAGAGAAAACTACAGAGTTGGGTTTATTGGTTTCAGGCTGGCACACGACAATTAATACAATTTGTTTTATTAATTTCATAAACATGAAACAGTTTTCTCGCCCCGCTGCTTTAATTTTAGTAATGACTCTTTTCAGCTTTGCAGCATTTGCTCAGGTAAAGGTGCCTCAAAAAGAAACACCCAAACAAACCACCCCTGTTAAGCAAACACCTGTAAAAACAGCTGAAGTAAAGCCTGTTTCTTCAGGCCCTGTGCAAATTTTAAAAGTTACGAGCAATGTGGATTGTAATTTTTATGTTGATAATGAATTAAAAGGAACTTTAAAACAAGACGATATCTTAAAAATTTCTTTAAAAACAGGCGAATACCAGTTTAAAGCCGTTTCGCTTGCTAACCCTGCAGATATAAAACGCGAAATCTATACAGTGGACAAAACCGGGATTGAAAAGTTTTACAACATTAATCTACAGGAAATTAAAGAAGCGGAACTAAGAGCAAAACAGTCCGAAATGCTTATTAAAAGCGGTTTTAAGTTTTCAGATGAAGCTCATTATGAAATGGGTACTATTAAGGGACAAAACGGAGAATGTAAAGTAGAATCCTTTGTTGGTGGACAATCAGCGGTAGATAATTATGCATATACTTCACTAAAAATCAATAAATCAGAATACTGGGGAGGCGAATGTAAAGATGGTTATTTGAATGGGTTGGTTTTAATGACTGTGTATGGGGATAAAAACCCATATAAACAAAATATATTGGCATATTTCGTAATGGGAAGAGTAACATACCCCTTTTTAGACACTTTTGTTAGTGATGATAATGAATTATTCATTGGAATTAATGAGTCAGATGTATCTTACGGTTGTTTGTATGTCGGTAGTGAAAACAATTGGAATGCTGTTGATGAACGACAAATGTGTGTGAACATGAAAGAAATATATGGAGAGCAAATATTTTCTTTGGACTTTATGCGTAATTTCAAACATGGTAATATTGATTTGAAAGAATTGGAAAAAAAATTTAATGATTTTATTACAAGTGGTAAAAAGATAACTCGGGGATAAGCGAGAAAAACAAGAGCGATTAAGTTGAAAAAGGGATTCGATCATTTCAAAAGAAGTTATACTGCTGGACTTGCTAAGCAGACAATTGAAATTCGTAATCACAGTTTAACGAAATAAGCTGCTATTATTTTCTATTTTTGCGTTTTGATAAAAATCAATCTAACCATGAATAAATTATACGCTGTTTTTTTCTCCTTACTAATAGTTCTGCTTTTTACAGGTTCTGCCTTTGCACAGATAAAACTACCGCAAAAAGAAACTAAATCTAATCCGAAACCGGTTCAGGAAAAAGCACCTAAAAAAGAAGAGGAAAAGAAATCTAAGGGGTTAGTGCAAACACTTAAAGTTACTTCCAATGCTCCTTGTAAGTTTTATGTTGATGGTGAGTTTAAGGGCATTGTGAATAGTGACCAGATTTTAAAAACAGACTTATCAAAAGGGGAATATCAGTTCAAAGCCATTTCAACAGATAATGATGCTGACGTTTGGCAGGCGTTTTACACAGTAGATCAGGTAAGCGTTGAGAAGTTTTATGAAATTGATTTACAAACCATGATTAATGGACGAGTTGCCTTTGAAAAAGCTGCAGTTGATGCAAAGCGTCAGTTGGAGCAACGCGAAGAAGAACGACTGAAAAAAGAAGCACAGGATGCACGCGATAAACAGGAACGCGAAGCTCAATATAACACAACAATAGCCAAAGCCAACGACTATTACCTGGACAAAGATTATGCACAGGCTGAAATGAACTATACAAAAGCGCTTGAATTAAAGCCATCCAGCATGGAAGCAAAAAACGGAATGGAAAATATTTATTATCACAAAGCCACTAAAAACGATACCGAAGAATGGTACAGTTATTACATTAAAAATTACCCGTCAGGAACCTATATAAATGATGTAAAAAAGAAGTACGAAGTACGCAAAGAAGAAAATGCTTACCAGCGAGCAAAATCAAGCAACCAGATGGATGATTATGAAAGCTACGTAAATAAATATCCTTCCGGAAAATATGCAAACGAAACAAAAACGCTGGTTGAAAACAGTTACTTTTCCTTTGGTCAGAATTCTTATAACTCTAAAAGCTATGACGAGGCAAAAAAGCAATTGGAATATTACATCAACCGCTACCCGTCAGGCAGATATATCAGTGATGCCCGCGATTTAAAAGCAAAAACAGACCGGAAAATAAAAGCAGCTAACCGACCTGATAAATTTATACTCAGTTATGCTTTTGACCGCAATGCTTATATTGGTTTAACATTGGGAACCTATAACCAGAAAAAAGCCGGAATGTATTTTGCATTAAGAATGAACAGTGATTTATTTACTTGGAATACCTATACTTCAAATGATGTTCCTGATTATTTCGCTCGAATAGGAGAATTGAGAGCAGGGAAAATGGACGGAATTTTAGGAATGACGTATGGAATAGTTAATCCAATCTGGTTGTATATGGGAGTTGGCATGGGCTTTTACCCGAAATTTGTAAATTATTACTACGATGGCAAAACAGAATGGGTAAGAAATTCTTCAGACATAGGTGGATCTGTAACTGAATATAACCGAACCAAAATTCCTTTTCTTCATGAATTTGGTTTAGCCGTTAGTCTTGGACCTATTAATGGTTCTGCAGGAGTATGCCTGAGAAACTACAAAGAAGCATTTATGATGTTTACTGTGGGGTTTTCAATTAACCGGTAAAACCAATTGCTTTAAATTTACTTCTGACAAATAATAACTATGCTACTTTTGCCACCCGGTAAAAACAAGCCATGAATTTAGAAGAAGCCTTAATGCACTTTGAATTGGAAAAGGGAGCTTCCCTTTTTCAAGTAGAAGAAAAATATACAGGGCTTAAACAGCAATACGAATTGCTGATGGCAAATGCACCCAACCCAACGGTGCTGAGAGTTTACCAAAAAAATCTTGATGATTTAACTGCAGCCTACAATTTTGCGCTAACGGAGTTAAAAGCACCTATGTCAGAGGAACTGGCATGTTCTGTTATAGGTATTCAGGTTGGTACACCCCTACCGCAAATTGATGCGCAATACCAGACCATAAAATTTGAACTGGAAGCCGGCATGAAAATGCCCGATAAGGCAGTGCAGGCAGAGTGTCGCTATGAATTATCGCGACTAGAAGAAGCCTATGCGTTTCTTAAAAAAGTGATGGAAGAGCGTGCGAAAAAAGCGCAGTTTATTTCATGCATCCGATTGGGCGACCAATATCTTGCAGACAATGATTTTGAGCAGGCTGCAAAGCAATATAAGGAAGCCGGTAAACTTATTAACGAACCCATTGTTCAGCAAAAATTACAGGCGCTTGAAGCCCTGAAAAAGAAAGTTACAGAAGAACGCATCAGTGCTTTTATCTGGCAAGCAGACGAGCACAGCAAAAAAGAAAACTACCCTCAGGCAATTGCATCACTCTTGCAGGCTCAGGAACTTGACCCTGCATCAGCTGCTATAAAAGAAAAAATAGAAGAAATAGAAGAACTTGAACGTGAAAAAGTTCGCAAAATACGAGAAGAGAAAGAACGCAAGGAGCGAGAAGAACGCGAACGTAAAGAAAAGGAAGAACGTGAACGTAAAGAAAAAGAAGAGAAAGCAAGAATAGAACGCGAGGAAAAAGAGCGCAGAGAAAAAGAACAGGAGGAAGCCCGCAAAAAACAAGCTGCTAAAGAGCAAAAGGAGCGCGAAGAAAAATCGCTGCTTGAAAAACAGGAAAAAGAAAAAGCTGCACTTGCTGCTAAATCCGAACTAAAAAAGGATCCCGAAAAAACTGCAAGTGCACCAAAAGAAGAGAAACAAAATAGCCCCGAAGTTTCAGTTGCGCCAAAGAAAAACTCAAAAGCCATACTAATGGCTGCAGTGGTAGTAATAGTTGCTGCTGTTGCAGGCTATATTATTTACAGCACACATTTAGCCACCGTTGTTTTTACTTCCAATAAAAACGCCTTCCTTACACTGGGAGGCGAAACAGTAGTTGAACTCACAGCCAACACCGGTTCAGAAGCAAAAATTGCTCCGGGTGAATATGAATTTTCTGCCGAAGACAAAGAAACAGCTGAAATTGTAACCGGCTCATTTAAAGTAGAAGGACGTTTTGGTGAAGTGGTGGTTAAAATCCCGTTTACAGCTATGGGGCAAATACAATCCTCCGAAACAGACACTTCAAATGCTGCCAATACTGAAACAGCGCAAGAGCCTGCACAAACAAACGCAAACGAAATAAAGACGGTTACAACTAATCAGCAAAATACGCTTGCTGCCAAAGATCAACAACAAACTGCTAAACAGGAAAACACAAACAATGCTATAGTTGCAGTAAACACTCCACCTGCAGCAAGCACAACAACACAGTCTGAAAAATCAGGCTCAATAGAAACAGAAGTAGATGAAACTGAATTTAACCTTTGGTGGATGGGACTGAATGCCAACTGGAAAACTATACTTTTAAAAGCTGCCCGGGTAAGTGATGTAAATTCTAAAGAAAATAAAACACAAATCATCAGCATTAGAAAACTTGACATCAGTAATCAAAAGGTTACTTCGCTTGAACCATTAGAAGAGCTTACACAACTGAGAGAACTAACCTGCATGGAAAGTAATATTGAAAGCCTTGAGCCCTTGCGCAGATTGAAAAAACTGGAATACCTGTGGCTGGCAAAAAATAAAGTAAGTAACCTTGAACCTATAAGCGGTCTTACAAAATTAAAAACGCTGAATTTTCAGAGGAATAATTTAAGCAGCATTGAGCCACTCCAAAACCTTACCAACCTTGAAACGCTGTTTATTAATTACAACAATATCGGCAGCCTAAAACCGCTTTATGGTTTAACTAAACTTAAATCCATTGCAGTTAAATTTAATGCCTGTTCAGAAGCCGATATTGATGCGCTGAAAGCGCAATTGACGAGTGCTACTTTTTCGAGTTACTAAAACAATACGTATTTTACTGAAATATATGAGAAAAGCAATTACGCTTATTTGCATGTTTATGCTTAGCTGTTCTGTTTCAGCCCAGATAAAACTGCCGCAAAAAGAGAACGAACAGAAAGCACCTGCTAAACAAGCCCCTGCAAAAACAGCAGAAGTAAAGCCCGTTTTTACGCAGCCGGTTTTTACACTTAAAGTAATCCCTGATGCTGATTGCAGATTTTATGTAGATGGCGAATTTCAAGCAACAATACAAAAAGATGAGATTGCCAAAATAAGTCTGAACAAAGGAGAGTATAAATTAAAAGCAGTATCGCTAAACAATGAAGCGGATGTATTTAAAGAACTCTATACCGTAAATCCTCAGGATATTGGAACAGAAAAATTTTACGAGATAGCTGTTCATGATATTCTTAAAATTACAAATCAACAACAAAAAGTTGCTGAAGAAAAGGCTATAATGGAATCTTATACCTACAATTTTACCGATGATTTTACCGACAAACGAAATAGCTGGTTTGAGGCAGATGACAAAGAGAAGATTATTATAAAAATTGAAGATGGTAAACTTATTATTGATGTTATTGAAGATGGTAATTACTTTACGATTAAAACATTTCCCATAGCTTCTTCAAAAGACTTTTCGGTTGAAGTAAAAACAAAATGGATTACAGGAATTAATAACAATGGATATGGAATTGATTTTGCTTCTGATTATTCTGCGGGCAATTTTTATTCGTTTATTATTTCTTCTAACGGGTATTACAGAATACATCATGTTAAAAAAGGCGGCAAATGGACTAATTTAATTGACTGGACTAAAACAGATGGGATTAATCAAGGCTCAGTGCCAAACATTCTGAAAATTCAAAAATCAGGGAATGAAATTATATTTTTCGTGAATGATGATTTAGTAAAAAAAATGTCTTGGGATGACGGGTATGGAACCAGTTTTGGCTTTAGAGTTTTTGGAGCACAAACCATTCAATTTGATGATTTCAGAATCTCAGGAATGGCTAAGTGAACGTATTTTGATGTTCTCAAAATTGATTCATAAAAAAGAATCAGAACAGATTATTAATAAATGTATTCCTCACCAAAATACGTTGCGCACCCAATTTGGCAGCATTATCCTCGCTGTCTCTGCCAAAGGTTTTATTTAATTCAACCCCGGTGTTGGGATCAAAAGCATCTACTTTTATAAGCCCGTCTTCGCCATTAGAAATGGTTATGTCCACAGCATAATTTAATCGTGGGTTTGGTATAGGTCCAATCACCAATTCTCCTATATCAACGGGTTCTGTATTTTGGTCAAGGTACTGCACCAATTGCAAAACTATTTTTGTTTGTGTAGAGCTGCTGGTATAATAAGTGCGCTTTGCTTTTGCAGGCAGCGGTAAATTCTTTTTTATCAGGCAATCAATTTCAGTCCGGTTGGTTTGGGGGTTAAATATTTTTATTCCCAGATTATAACCTGTAACACCTCTGAACTCGGGTGGTATTTGCAGGGCCTCTGCATCACCGCTTAGTTGCGCTGCGTGAAGTGATGCTCCGTAGGCAACTGCGCGCATCGGTTCATGAAACGCTATTTTTTTATTTCCATCAGGAAAAACTTTGCACAGCCGCTCTCTTACATAGGGTATCATGGAAGAGCCGCCAACCAGTAGCAACGCATCTATATCTTCTAATTTTAATCCTGCACCATCAATGCAACGCACCGTAATTTCAATGGTTTTCTCAATCATTGACCGTATGGATTGTTCAAAGTCCTTGCGGTAAATCATAATTTCAAATGGGTGCTGCCCGATGAGAATATGCTTCTTTAAAAACGGCTTGTTAGGTATTGAAAGCTCTATTTTTATTTCTTCTGAAATGCGTCTGAGCTGCAAACTGGTCAATGCATTTATAGGCAGTGGATGACCAGCATTTTTTTCAAACTGGGTAAGAATAATTCCGGCAATCGCTTCGTCAAACTCTTTACCTCCCATTTCAGTTATTCCGTCTTTGGCAAGAACATATACACCTTTAGTATCCATGCTTAAAATGGTAACGTCAAAAGTTCCTCCACCTAAATCATAAACCAGAAAAATGCGATTGTGTCCACCATGCATAACCCCATAATGCAATGCCGCGGCAACCGGCTCTTCCACCAACCCCAATACAGGAATTTCAGCAAGTGCAGCTGCATTTAATACTGCTTTACGCTGCAAATCATTGAAGTGAGCAGGCACAGTTATTACTGCGCTTTCCAATAAATTTCCCGTGTGCCCTTCGGCATCAAATTTTAGTTTTTTTAAAACCAAAGCACCAAATGCTTCGGGTAGCCAGGCATTGGATTGCTTATCGTAATAAATCGGTTTGTTATCACCAAAATTGCGTTTAAAAAAACGGATAACCGGCAAATCAGGATTTTGCTCCAGAATGGTATCCACCATGTAACCTACTGAAGCATTGCGTTCGGTAAGCAACACAGCCGAAGGAGTTGAATAAATATCTTTAAAAGAATTATCGGGAAGCAGAACGGCTCTGCCATCTTTTTCCAGTGTTGATATTAATGAGAAAGTAGTTCCTAAATCAATCCCTACCCTCACGCTATTGCCTTTTTAGAAGTTAATGATATTGCCTGCCTGAAATCGGATTTTGCTTTGCTCATATTGCGCAGATGTGCTTCTTTGGCTCGAAGCAGATTAGCTAATTTACGTTCTGAATTATCAACTCCCTGAATTTGACGTTGAACTTTTTTCTTTTCTTCCTCGTCTTCCATTGATCGTTTTGAAAAATAATCTTTCATGGAATTTTCAATACTTGTTAACGTAGAATTACTTTGGTTACGCAAATGATCGGAAATGGTGCGAACCCATGTGCGTGAAACTTCTCCTACAATACGTTTAGATTCGGTTTTAAGAACATCTTTTGCATTGGCAAGTTCTGTTTCCTCCAACTCTTCGGCTTCCTGATTTACTGTTTTGTAAACATTATATCCGCCCCATCCCAATAATATTATTGAAAGGGGAATCATATATGGGCCCAAGCTTTGTTTAAAAGAACCAAGCCCAATTGTTGAAGCCAGCATTATAACTATCATCTGGTATTTGCGCATAGCCATGAAATATTCATAAAACCCTTTTTGAGGCATTTTGCCTTCATACTCTTTTTCAATGCGGATAGCACTGTCAAGCAATTCAACAAGATTGGTATCTGTAAGATATTTAATATTCAGCGCAACGTGGGGCAAGCCATTTTTATCACAATAACTATTGATTTCATTCTCTGTTTCGCGAATGCTGTCACGCATGAAAATAAGATGCTGATGCCCCTGACTTAAAATTGTTTTCCGTATTTCAGCTAAATAATTAGTTGTGAAATCTTTGGCAATAGTTAAAACTTTTTTCTTTGATTTTGATGTTTCCTCAAATGTTTCCAAGCTGTCGGCAAGTGCATCGGTAAGTTTTGAATAATCACCTGTTACCGGTCTTGCGAAGGCCTCAAAGCTATCACTAATTGCTTTTTCTAGTTGCGAAAACTGATTAGTGATAGAACCTTTGATATGTGTTCCTACATCTGAAATAACAGGACCCGATTTACTTTGTATCTTAATTGCCTGTTGTTGCCCCAATGCCTTTTTCGCTTTAAAACTTCTCTCTTCGTTTTCCACCATCAGGTCAACAATCTTATTGAAACTTTCAATACCTGATATCAGTTGATAATTAACACAGGCTGCAATAAATTGAATAAAATCAGGTTCCTGTAAACGGGAAGTAAATTTTTTTTCAGGTAATTGATCAAGCGTAAATTGTTCTGCAAAAAGTGCATTAGACCTTACAATCCTAAATAGTTGGTCGGCAGGCTTTGATTTTGTTCCTGTGCATAATATGGTATATGCTTTCTCTGATGAAATTGCAGCAGCAAATTCGGCAATTTCAGCTTCATTGCTTTCATTCAGTTCAGACGAAATAAAAATAATATCACATACTATCGGTTCGCTTCCTGTAGTTTTACTTTGAATGGCTTCAAACGTATCAACATTAATGGAGAATTGAACTCTGTCAACCTTTGCATCAATAGTTAATGGAAGCTCTGCCATCGATTTTTGTTCTTGGTTTTCACCACTTAACCAATTAAGCAACTGAGCTAATTTCTGAGGTTCAGGTTTATCAAGGCAAACCACATTGATCAACCAATGTGTTTTATCCAGCACCATGCGGAATAAATTTACAGAATCAGAAAACTGTCGAGAGTGGCTTTGAAAACCACCTTCATTGAAAATACCTAAAAACTCATTGTAAAGCCCGAAAACTTTATTGTCTGCTGACAGCATACGATTTTAATTTAACATGCAAATATCTAAAAAAAATGTCCTGTAGATTTAAATAAGTGATTTATGTTTCTTTCATCTTAATTAGTATTATACAAAGTGTCTTACTAATTCTGAAAGCAGTTGAATATCATTAATTAGCTGGTTCGATATTTTGTCTGTAGCCTCCACTCCAAGGGAAAGCACGCTGTTATCAGCGTGCTTTCTTTTTTTAGGCCCTCTAAAAAATCAAAGACTATAGTAAATGTGTAATATTTACAAACTCAGCCGAATCAAAAAGGGCTGAAACATTTCAGACCTTTTTGATTTGTTATTTTGAAAGCTGCTTGCTACTTAAGCAACAATTTTTCCACCAATCCGTCAGAAGTGCGCACAAAATAAATGCCTTTTGAATAGTTGCTCACATCAATGCTTTGCGCGTTTGAAGCTGTGTAAATCAGTTTGCCAAAAGCATCTATTATTTCTATATCAGCCACTCGGTTAAAATAAACCGTTGCTCCTGAAGCAGGATTTGGAAATAGATTGAATGTTGAAATTTGCTGGGC
Organism: Chitinophaga pinensis; assembly: GCA_945870105.1. Lineage (GTDB taxonomy): Bacteria > Bacteroidota > Bacteroidia > SXHM01 > SXHM01 > SXHM01. The sequence continues at coordinate 6,053 of CAMBRL010000036.1, read as the reverse complement.
ATTATCAACACCAACCGTAACGTTATTATCAATTACTTCATAAATGGAAATAGTGCCACTTATTTCGTTAGCTACTACTATGTAAGCATTACCATCTGGACTGTCTGATGCAGGAATAAAAGTTATTCCCTCAGGTCCATGATCACCTGCATAGGTTGATGTACTTCTGCTGTTTTTATAATCAACAAATTCAACAGCATTAGGATCTGTTAAATCATAAACCATAACACCGCCTATACGCTCCAATGTGATAAAAGCATAAGTTTTTCCCGATATCTGCGCAAGCGTTACACCTTCAGGTTCGGGACCTTTTGAACGGCTACGACCTTTCAGTATATTGTCTCCGTTATCTGCATTAAAGATTGCTGATATTGAAGGTTCAGTAGAAGTATAAAATTCAAAATCATCACCACTGTCATAAACCAAGGTTTGGTTATCCGCATTCCAGATAGAAAATGAACGTGTTCCAACAGAATTAATAACATCATAATCTCCATCATTTCCTGTATCGCCAAACAAATTACTAACACGGAATCTTCCAGCGTTGAATGATTTTTTCAATACTGCTGAATTAGGAAAGACAGTTGGATCTAGAACATATCCGCCAGCACCGATTGTTGTACGCTCATTCAGATTGGTGTATTCTTTTTCATCACCTTCATTAGCAGTAACCAAATAATTAGTTCCTCCAACATTATAATTAGCAATCCCATCGGGAATATAAAATGATTTTACAGGCCAGTTAGCAATCAACACTTCACCATTGTTATCCGAAGCATCAAAACCATTTCCTGTAAGGCTCATATCTTTTGTTCCGAGCGGCACAATTCCGGTAAATGTCTCTGTTGCAAGATTGATTTCTGCAACAGCATTATTTTCCTGCAAGGTAACCCATGCTTTTTGTGAATTTGGGCTGATAGTTATATACTCGGGTTCAAAATCCTGCGAAAGGGTACTGCTTGCTTTCAGTTTGCGAACTCCTGCATTCAGTAAAACACTTTCAAGGGCATTGAATTGGGCAAACAATAATGTATTCACATCGCTTTGCTGCAAAGTGGCAACACCGCCCGAAATATCAATAATGCTAACTGAACCTTCCGGGTCAACTGTATAATCAGAATTGGGCTGACCTTCGTTTGCAGTCAAAACTTTTGAGCCGTCAGGAGTGAACGTAATCATGTCGGGTAAAGCACCAACAGTAACCTGCTTGATGAAAACACCATCGGTATCGAAGAATATTACTGAGCCATCTAACTGTTCGTTTGCATTTGGTGAAGATATTGCCACGAAACCATTATACACTGCAACACTGGTGATGCCACCATAAGAATTTACATCAACAGAATTTACAACTGAAGGTGTTCCCGGAACAGAAAAATCAATAATATCAAGGAACCCTGCAATCGCACTGGTCGTAAACAAGCGCTCTGTTGCAGCATCATACACCACAATTTCGCATGTACTCGTGTTAGTACCCGATGGGTCAAAGCTACCTATATATTGCAACTCGATATCCTGAGTTGGAACAGGTGCAAGGCGATCGTTGTCTTTAATATAAATGGTTGCAAATGCATCGCCTGTAATAGTTGCATTTACAGGATTTTCAAGATATAACACAAAATATTCGGCAACCTGCTCATCTGTGTTGTCATCAATAACAGGAATAGAAATGGTTTGTGTGGTGTTGCTGCTGCCTGTAAAATTTAATGTTTGAGTTACAAGCGTAAAATCATTCGCATCGGCAGTGCTGAAAGGTGTAGTTTTTACAACCAAATCAATAGATGATGTAGCAGGATTTGTAAGGGTTAAATCAAAACTTAGCGTTCCTGCATCTTCATTTACCACAATAAAATTATCGGCAATTGCAACCTCGGTAGGATTGCTTACCACGATGCCGCTTGTAACCGTAATGTTATCAAAACGATTATTGCCGCTGCTTCCGTTAGCTGTTGCTCCTCCAAAACGAACGCGAACAACAAAGTTTGCGTTGTTGTCTGCACCTGTAATGGCTGAAAAATCAAGTGTTACAACTTCATAAGATGGTTCAGTATTGGGCAGGTAAGTAGTTATCGGCAAATTCGTAGTAATAAAGTTTGCTCCTCCATCTAAACTGTAATCGTAATACTGCTCTGTTGCTCCATTACTTGTTTTTGCTGTGGCAAAATTTATAATTATATCATCGTAACCCGTTGTTGGGAATGCGATAAGTAACTCTCGCGTGTCACTTGGATTGCGAGGACGTAATCCGTATCCGGCAATATCACTGTTTTGTGCATTTAAATCTGAACCCGGATCAACACGGTCTACATAACCTGCTCCTGTTCCGGGATACGTTATAGTTGCCCCTGAAAGCAATGAAAAGTCAGGAGAAACGGATGTCAATGTTCCTGTAGGAAGGCTGTTAAAATTCCAATAGTGAACAAGTGTTTGGGAAAAAGTTGCACTAGCCGAAAGAACAAGCGCAACAAATAACAAGTAAGTTTTCTTCATTTTTGAGTTTTTTAGATTTAGACTGCAATGTTATCGGCAGCCTGTTAACTCAACATTAATAGATTGTTATTAGAAAAGAAAAATAGCATTATGCATATTTGTAATAAAACATGGACTATTTTTAAAATATTTTGCAATTTAAAATTTACCAATCCGTAACATAAACATAACATTAGCAAACAATATACTACTTATTAGAAAATTAGCTTTGCTCAACTTTTTTTAAGCGCGTGTATCCATTCTCTAAAACAGTTTATCTAACTGTTTTTTTCTTGTCATTTCTTATCCTAAGTGCAGTTGCTCAGCAAGCAACTATCATCGGAAAAATTGCTGATGAAAAACAAAATCTTCCGGGCGCTGCGGTAATTCTTAAAAACACAACAACAGGTGCAATTTCCGATTTAGATGGGAAGTTTACACTGAACGTTTCTTCAGGAAAAAATATTTTGATTTTTTCCTTCATTGGCTATAGTTCATTTGAAAAAGAAGTTGAGTTAAGTGCAGGGCAAACTCTTGACCTTGGAACCATTCAACTGAAAGCCACAGAGCAAAAACTTAACGAAGCAGTTATTTCAGGTTCTTTCCAAAAAGGGAGTGAAAGTAAGGCCATTAACATGACACGAAATTCCGATAAAGTAGTGTCGGTTCTTTCTGCTGAGACAATTTCAAAACTTCCCACAAAAAATGCAGCCGAAGCGGTAAGGCGAATGGCAGGAGCTAATGTGCAAAATAACAAAGGCGAAGGTAGTGTGGTTTCGTTGCGAGGAACACCGGTTGACTGGACAGCTACATTTATCAATGGTGACCGAATGCCTGTTGCCGATGAAGAAAATACATCTCGCTCGTTTGAGTTTGAAGTGTTGCCGTCAGATTTGGTTGATTATGTAGTGGTAACACGCACCGTTACTCCCGACATGGAAGCTGATAATATTGGCGGAGCAATCAATTTTATCACGCGGCAGGCAGTTGAAGAAAAAACCGTTAAGGCTGACATCAGTGGTGGCTGGAATTTTCTGGCTCAAAAGCCAATGGGTAAAGCAAGTATTGTTCTTGGCAACATCAGCAAAAATAAAAAGTTCAGCTACCTTATCAATGGCTCTTATTATGCCCGCAATTATGGAGCACAGGCTTATCGTGTTGTTTACGGAAGCAATTTTAACCACGGAATAGCAAGTCTTGAATTAAAAGATTATTCTGGGTTTCGCAGCACCGTTGGTTTAAATAGCGCACTGCAATACAAGCCGAATGAAAATTTAACCATTGGTTCCAATTTTGTTTTTGGCTACATGAGCGATGATAAATACCAGAGAAAAACGCGTTTCAATTATAATGATGGTTCCGGTTCACGAGTGCGTTTGCAGAATATTCACGGAGAATTATTACGCCAACTTTTTGGCGGAGATGTATATGCAAATATTAAACTCGGAGAAAAACTAAAACTTGATTTACGGGTTGCTCAATGGAACAATAGTTTTACCTATGGCAATGTTCCATTCAAAAATAAAGACCCTCGAAACGGATACTTTTTTGTTGAATTCATCAGTCCGCTTTTATACTATGCAGATGTGGACATTGTTGATTTCTATGGAAACCCAACCGATATAACCGATCCTGCAAAAATTATTACCAAGCTGATTGGCGATGATAATCCTTACGGAACAGGTGATGATTACCGAAACATGCAACCCAAACCTGTAAATCCACAGGATCCTGAAAATCCGCTCACTGCTTCTGACTATGAATTTTATCAGGCATTTTCAGAGCTGAATAACACGTGGGAAAAAGACCCTATTGTTGCACAGCTCGACCTGAATTATGAAGCAGGTAAAAACCTGAAATTTAAAGTTGGTGGAAAATTCAGAAATAAACAAGGCGCACGTGAAATAAGCCTGCATCAATGGGCGCAGAACATTCCGCTGACTTCGCAACCTTATTTGCTTACTGATTTTCAAACTCAACCTTTTGATGAAAGAGGTGGTTTTTTGAATGAACTTGGAAGTCCATACACCGGAACGTTTATGCCGTTTCTTACCAATGACCAACTCAATAATTTTATTGCTCCGCTTGGCGATACACTTCGTGAATACGAAATGAATCAATACAATGTTGAGTATCGTTACTGGGCAGGTTCGCAATACACCTACAAAGAAAATCAGATTGGCGCTTACGTAATGGCTGATGCAAAAGCAAGTGAAAAAATATCATTAGTAGGTGGCTTAAGAATTGAATACACCATGCTGGTAGAATTATCAGACACACTGCTTGACAGCATAGCATTTGATCCTGTAACCGGTAATAATTACTACATACCAGAAGAACGACAAACAATTTTAAATTACCTGGCTTTTCTTCCGGCATTGAATTTCAATTACCTGCTCAATGAAAAATCAAATTTAAGGCTGGCAGTTTCACGCACTTTTCATCGACCGAATTTTGCAGAAACCAAACCCGGGTATGGCGCTTACAACATAGATAATCTTGATTACACTTTTGGTTACAGCAAATTGAAACCAACCTACTCACTCAACTTTGATGTGATGTATGAACGTTATTGGGGAAACAAAGGAATGTTTTCGGTGGGTGCATATTACAAATATGTTACCGACCATATTTTTGCCATCACTACTTCGTTTGTTGACAATTTTGGTATTGTTTCAAAGCATTATGATAACGCTCCGGAATCCTATGCTATAGGAGCTGAATTGAATATTATGCGGAAGCTTGATTTTCTGAACGGGTTTTGGAACGGCTTTGGAATCAATGGAAACATATCTTATTCTTTTTCAAGAATGAAAGTTCCGGGAAGACCAAATTCTCAAGCTATGACGGAACAGACTCCACTGCTTTATAACATTGCATTGTTTTATGAAAAAGGAAAAATCAATACACGTCTTGCACTCAATTATAATGGACCTTACTTGAAAGAACTAAATCTTGCCGCAATAGAAGGATTTGACGGAAGCAAAGAACTGTTGCACAAAGACACGGACTTTGATATTTTCAAAGGTGAGAATTACTCACTGGATGCGCAGATATCCTATGAATTATCTAAACACTTTACCATTTATGCAGAGGGATCAAACCTGCTGGATTATCCTGACCTGACATACCGTGGAAAAAAAGATCGTCCGCTCAGAACCGAATATTACCGACCGAGAGCAATGCTCGGACTTAAATTTGAACTCTAATTCTAAACAATAAATAAATCACCAAAAAACAAATCTCATGAACAAAAAATTACTCTTATTAACGCTTGCATTTTTTCCTCTCCTGCTTCATGCACAGGATACTCAAACACGCAAAGTGCTTGTTATCGGAGTTGACGGAACACGCTCTGATGCATTGCAACAGGCAAATACACCAAATATTGATGCCCTGATTGCCAATGGCCTTTACACGTTTAATGCCTGGCACTGCGGTATCACTGTTTCTGCTCCATCATGGTCAGATATTATGTGTGGTGTTTGGGAAACCAAGCACGGTGTTACCAGCAACTCATACACCGGAAGTGATTATAATACTTATCCTTATTTTCCGAAACGTGCAAAGGAAATTCTGCCAAA
>CAMBRL010000035.1 GCA_945870105.1 Chitinophaga pinensis | reverse complement strand
AAGAGTGGTTTTCATCGTGGCAGGAAATGCAATACGCATCAAAAATGGGCTGTATCTCGGCTGAAAAACTAACAGGCGGAACAACATCCGGTGGAACAATATAAGGTCCGCTGTCTTTTTCGCATGAAAACAGCGTGATTGAAATCAATGTTGAGGCAATAATTTTTTTATTCATTCGGCAATTCAGTTTTTTTCTTTTTGTACCAAAACACTCTTCTCATGTTGAAGCCGAGTGCAAAGTTTCCTTTCAGGTAGTTAAATGATTTTTTGGTATAAGCATCCTGCTCAAGCAATTCATTGGTTGAAGAAATAACAATCTGAAAAGTATGTCCAACCGTTCCCGATTCCCAGGCAATGGATAAGGGGTAATCATTGTTGCCCGGACGATTATTAAAGCGGTAGGCATATTCAAAAATTACAGACGACTTCAAGCCTGTTTTAATAGATCCGCCAACGGGAATGCTGAATGTCAGGTTCTCTGCATTTGCAGGAACATAATTTTTGTAGATGATAACCGGTGCTATCTGAAATGAAATACGTTCAGAAAATTTACGGGCAATTATTACCTGTATGTTGTATGCCAAACGGTGGCTGAATTTATATTCAAACGGTGTTATACTATCACTGAAATAAGCATAATTCGGAACTTTTGGAAATTTGTCGGTCATTATTCCCATGTTAAAATACGCTGCTATTGAAAGCGGCATTTTATTATCTTCCGTTTGCCTGAAAATAAGATACTTGGCTTCAAGGTCAATAGTTTTTCCCGTTTTGGTTCTTCCCGCACCAACGTATAAATTTTTGAGTATCGGAAACGCAAAACCAAAACGGATATTTGCCGGCAAATCCAATCCCAGAAATTGTTGATACATTGAACTATCAGCACCAATCATTCCAAAGCGGTGGCGGATACTAAAGTCAAATCCTTTCTGAGGTATTACTTCAGTAGTTTGCATATTGATTAGCTGAATGCTGCGGAAAGTATTGAATACATAAGATTTTTCCTCCTGCGCATAACTATGCAGCGACCATAAAAATAAAATAACGATTATATTCTTTCTCATTCTGTTTTAGCAGTTTTACCAAGTTCACGGATATAGCACACCAATTTCCAGCGTTGCTGTTTTGAAAATAATTGTTCGTATGCCGGCATTTGACCTCTGCCTTTTGTTATTTTCCACAACAACGCACCATCTGTTTCTTTTAACAGCGTTGCCGATGTATGGTCGGCAGGTTTTGTAGTTAATCCTACTGCTGCCGGACCATTGCCTTTGCCGCTGTAGCCGTGGCACGACCAGCAGGTGCTTTCGTAAATTTTTTTTCCTTCGGCAATTGCCTTTGCATTATTTAAAAAAGGATTTGTAAGCGTATCAAAAGAAACAGGCGCAACCCATTCATCATTGCCGGCTTGTTTGTTCCCGTTAAAAATTATCCAACCCGTAAACAAGGCAATAATTATACTCAGTGTTTTCATGTGTTCAGTTTTTGTGTTGAGCAATTAATTTTAATTCTTCTGCTTTCTGTTTGTGAAAATCAGATTCTGTTTTTTTACCATCACTATCAAGCGCTTTTGACAAACCAATATGTGCATTAGCATAATCGGGTTTAATTGAAATTGCGGTTTGCAAATATTCTATTGCCTGTTTGCTTCTTCCTGCTCGCAGGAAAAGCATGCCAAGATTATAATATGCCTGAGAATTTTCGGGTTGCAAGCGGATAAGTTCCGATAGATGATTAATAGCAAGATTATCTTTATTCATTCTGATATAAATTGCACTCAGGTTGTTGTGAATAAGTGCAGAGCCGGGCATAACTTCGTTGCACTTTAAAAGATACTTTTCTGCTTCGGCAAGTTGTCCGCTTTGGTTAAGAATAACGCCATAGGCAAGCATTGCTTCCATGTTTTCAGGATTATCTTTTATACTCTGCCTGTAATTATTCATGGCTGAAGAACCAAAACCGTTTTTTTCTTCAATGTGCCCTAATGTCAGATTTGCTTCACTCCTGATTTTTAATTCCTGAACAGTTTTTAAATTGTCATTTGCTATTTTCTGTAGTTCATTCACTGCATCATTCTCCCTGTTTGACACAAACAAAATCTTAGCAAGCCTTAAACGAGCTTCATAATCTGTAGGATTTTGAGTAAGCATTTTATCCAGGTATTTTTCTGCATTCTTATAATCCTTGTTAGCTAAATAAATTGCAGCAAGTTCACGGTTTAAACTCAGCGGGGTATGAAGTCCCCATGATGCTGCCATTTCAAGATGTTGCTTTGCAGACTTCAAAATTAATTTACCCTCTTTCGAATTTGCACTTGCATGAAACCCTTCGCCTTTTTTAACAATTTTATTGTATTCCAAGTCGCCACGGTAGCTGTGGAAATGAACAAAGGCACTGTGAACAGTGAACAGAAGAATAACTAAAATGCTGCCGGCAAAATATCTTCCCAAAACATTGATTTTACCACCTTGTTTCAGTGTAAATTTTCCAAGATGAACATATTCAGCCCTGAAAAGTCGGAGAAATAAAATACTGAACCATGCCAGCAACACTGCAATAGTGATGGCAAGCAGAAAAGCAACCGAATCATATAATCCGCGAAAAATAACAACATAAATAAAAGTGAATATTCCCATAAGAGCATCTTCGACCCACGAAAAACTGTAATACGTTTTATGCTCTTTCAGTTTATGAAATGATTGAAAAAATGAGGGTTTTGTAAACCCGAATTTTATAGCATTATTAGGGCAAACAGCTACACAATCCAAATCTTTCAGGCAGTTTGAATTGACCACTTTGCCAAACTGTTCAATTTCTTTGTGAACTATTATATGTGAGCTGCAATGAGCAGTGCAAATGCCACATTGATTGCAATCACCGGTGAGTTTTATTTTTCCCGGTGCAAGCTTATCGGTAATGGAAAAAATAACACCATAGGGGCATACCTTCTGACAGAAACTGCGTGTTCCCAGAAAATAAATAATAGCAAATCCGCAAACAAAAAAAGTGAAAAGTGTGATAGGAATGCTTGGCAGGTTTCTCCAGAAATCATTAGTAATAAATGATGCCCATCCCTGCGAATCGGTTTGTATATGCAATTTCACCATTTCTTCTCCCGCTATCATTCGCGAAACCTGAGGCCACACAAAAAGATACAGCATAGCAGCTATCGGCACAAGTATAAAAGCACGTGACTGAATGGGTTTGGGTTTAATGTGCAGTTTATTCAGCAACCATTCCGAGAAATCCTGCAAGGCAAGAATGTGGCAAGCCCATGAACAGAAAAACCTGCCAAAAATGATTGTTCCGATCATGGTAACAACCATAAAAATAAAACCGGCTGTAATTATGCCAAGGTGCAGTGTATAAAGCACCTCATTAAGTTCAAGCGGGGCAAGTGTATTGCCATACATTTTCCAATGGACAATGTGAATGCCCATTAAAACATATACACTTATTAATGCTGCTGCTCTCCAACGGCTGTATCTTTTCTTTCTTTCTAAATTAGCTTTTGCACTCATAAGCCAACATGTTATTGATTAAAAAACAGCTTCTGCACTAACAGCGTTGCTTATTGCACGACCAGTTTCCGGATATAATTTTTCTTCCCAATTTTTACATCAAGCATATAAATACCGCGCGAAACGTTTTCTAAACTGATAGCTGAAGTATGTTTACCTGAAAGATTTAAAAGTTGGCGCGAATATATTTCTCTGCCAACCAAATCGGTGACTTTTACTAAGGCATCACCTGAGCCGGGCATAATAATATCAAGCGTAAAATTTCCGCTGGAAGGGTTAGGATAAACAGAAATGTTGTTACTCAAATCCCAGTTATCATCAATTCCGGTGCAATCTTCCACATAAGCAGTTACAGGAGTTTGAGGGCTGGTGCAGGTTGCTCCACCAAGTTCCACTTCCCAATCATAAAAGAAATAATAATACTGAGCACCCTGATTTGTTCCGGTAATAGAAAGTGTATCGGTCATGTTATAGGGGAACGTTACATTAGCATTATTCCTGTATAAATTAGGATTTGCGCTTGTTCTGATAGAATAATTTTTTCCGGGCGGAAGTGTAAAATTCAGATTTACTCTTGATTCACCATCCGGAATATCAAATATTCCGCCTTGCACCAGAATACCTATCTCGTCCCAGATTGTAATGGTTCTGTTTCCTGCACCGCTGGCATAAACCTTAACTGATTTTATTGTAACCGGGCGAAAAACATCAAACATCAGATAGCTTGAACTGTTGTTATTTGTTCCGGCACCGTTGTTATCTGTTTTTCCAACGTAATTAATACTTCCCGGAAAAACAGTTTGGTCTTGTGTATAGTATGTTGTTGTTGTTGTTAATATAGGTGTAACAAATGTGTTACCTGTTCCAACGGCAGCTCCATTGTCATCAAACCAGTTAATGTTATTCCCAGTTGCTCCAAGTGTGGCTGAAGTTCCGCTACATACTGTATCATCAGTGCCGGTAGGAGCAGCTGGTGTGGCGCTTGAAATAACAGTATAAGATGCAGAGCCCGATCCGCAATAGTTGGTAACCGCTACCGAATATGTTCCGGCACCGGCCATAATACTTTGGGTTGTTTCGGTGGTTGACCACAAATAGCTTAATCCGGCAGTAGCAGTAAGCTTTATCTGCTCATTGCTTCCGCTGCACACATAATCGCTGCGGTCTGGTGTAATTTTAATTACCGGGCTGCCTGATGGCAACTGTTGAGTAAGTGTAAATGGAATTGCAGTAAAGTTGTTGGTTTCATCTTCTTCAAGAAAATAATCGTGTGGGTCAACTTCATATACAATCCAATAATCGCCATTGCAGGTTCCCTCCGGAATATTAATCCACATACCATCTAAACTTTCATTGTAAATATCTTCATATCCGCTTGAAATACCTTGTCCGTAAGAGGAGCATCCGTAACTTCCGCCACCAAGTCCCCAGTTAGGAAAATCATTATTCTGAAGATTATTTCCCGCATTATAAACTGTATTGTCGTCTTTGCAATGATTGGTAAAATCGCTGCACTCATTGTAATCCATTAAACAAAAGCCGAGTTTATGACCTGTTCCTACAATACTCCATTCTGTGGGGTCAATAATTGCAGGATTTTTTATTCTGAGTGTAAAAATTCCCCACTCGTCATTATAAAGCGAACCTCCTCCGTGGTAGGTAACAGGACCCATAAACCTTGTCCATGCGCTCATAGTGTTTCCTGTTTTGTGGTAAATCCTTTGCAAGGGCATTTGCATAGGTATCGGGTTGCCATTGGCGCATGTGAAGTTTGAAACGTTTGCCAATACTGTATCGCTGCCGCAAAGAAAATAGGACCATGTTACTCCGGCAGAATCCCATTGCCCGAAAACATTTAAAGGTCCGTGCCCTATATTGGGTGTAGCGCCACTGACTTTTAGTCTTCCATTGTTAACACCGTTTCCGGTTTGTGCATATTCTGTTGGTCCGCTGGAATATGACTGCAGAGCTGCCCAGGAAATGGTGATGTCGGGAAGTAGATCGCAATTGGTTTGTCCCTGAGTTTCGCATTGACAGGTTGTGGCATTTGTGGTGGTGCATTGCGCAAAACCTGCATAATGCACAATAATGGCTGCTAAAAGTAAAAATGTTTTTTTCATTGGTTTAATATTTAATTATTAAATAAGTTTGTTACAGGACAATAATTTTTTTCGCAAACGTTTTATCAGCTATAGTTACACTGACAAAATATATTCCCGGTGTAATATGTTCGGGCAAAGGAATTAATCCTGAACTGCTGCCACCGCTATAAATTATATCAGCTTCACCTCCTTCTATATTATACATTCTTACTGTTATCTGTTTTGCAAGAGCTGGCGTGTTGATGGTGATAAAATCTTTCGCAGGGTTGGGATATACAACTATATCATTTACACTTTGTATAGATGCCACCCCAACAGTTATGTCCTCCTGAACAGTATATGTTGTTGTAAAAATTGAATCACCGTTATTTGAACTGTTATTGTTGGTTGCATTAAATGCACCGTAAAAAGTTACCGGGCCGGTTCCTGCTTCGGGTGCTATCCACTCAAAATTCCATGATTTGGAATCAATGCCTGTGGTTCCGGATACCGAATGTGTTATATAGGTTCCCATGCCGGTAATCTGTGTTTCATTAGTTATCTGAACCATGTTGCCTAAAACATTTCCATGGTCGTTCATTGGCGATACTTGAAAACCAAATTTTGAATGCCCGGGTCTTACTATGTTTGCCAAAATGATATAGGTGTTTCCGGGAACATAACCGGTAAGAGGAATATCTGAACTTAGTATGCCATCGAGTGGTGTTTCTGCATTTCCATGGTGGCAATATGTTGCGCAGGTTTGGTCGTCAAAAGGTGAACCGGTAAATCCATCGGGTGCACCTGATGTGTAACTGGTAACATCAGTAACAACAAGCGCCCCGACAATAATTGCCAATAACAGGAGTATTATCTTTTTTCTCAACATATTATTTTGGGAACAAATTAATTGAATGATTAAGCCAATAACTATGATTTCGGTCATAGTTATTGGCTTAATGAAATATTTATAATATCGTAATATTAAATAGCGATTAGGGTTGCCAATCCTGTCAATAATGAACGTCTTAAAAAGATTTAAAATTATCTTCTTGACTTAAAAAGTGACTGAAGTTGTTTCGTACTGTATCTTGGCCAAGAAAATGTGCCTTTAAAGTTATGAAGCGGGTAAAATCAGATAGTCTGGTTAATAGCATCTATTGTTTGAATAATTAACGGAAGAACTATTAATGCTATCTCGTATTATCAACTCACCATGAAAATCTAATATTTTCCGTGTTTGACTTAAGTATTATTTATTAGCTATCACTGGGTTTTAGAATAGTCTGCTATTTTTAGCCGGCAAGACTTCCCGGAATTTTCGAGATTTCCTGAGATTTTGCGATTAATTACAAAATTTGGCTATCTCAGGTGAGCGATAACAACAGCGTTAAAGTGAATTTAAGTTGAATCCAAAAATCCTCATTACTCTTTGAAAGACAGAAATCTATAAATAATGTGAATAATTATTTTTTCACCAATTGGATTTTTTTCTTAGTATTGTTTTGAATTAGCTCACCAATGAATGCTAAATGGCCATAAAAAGCAGTAGCCCAACAGAGGCTAATACACAGGTGGAAAAACAGGTGGATAATTTAGGTGGAATTGGTGGATTTTATACACGCGCTTGCTCAATACAGAATCGTAGATTATCGTTAAAAAATAAAATAGTGAAAATCCTAGTCAACCAGGATTTTGAATATAAAAAATGGCATCGAAACTATCTGAAAATCAACGAGTTATTTTGCCCCCTACGGGCTACATCAATTAAGCTTGAAATTATTGTTAATCAATAGTTTCAGGCTTTTTTATTTTCCTGGAGTAACCATTAGGTCACACTTTCCTAGATCTTCCCAAAATCCGGGATAAGATTTTTTCACTGTTTCAGGATTTTGAATGTTAATTTTCTCACAAACTAATGCAAGAGGCGCAAATGCCATTACCATGCGGTGGTCATTATAGGTTTCAATGGTTTGTTCCGATTTTTTAAATTGCCCTTTTAAGGTGTAGTAGTCACCTTGTTTAACAAACTCTTTTCCGAATTTTTTAAGTTCGGTTTGCAAGGCAGCAATACGGTCGGTTTCTTTCAATTTTAAATTTTCAATTCCTGAAAATTGAATTTGCAAGTCAAGTGCGGCTGCAATTACTGTCAGGCTTTGTGCAAGGTCAGGGAAATTGGTGAAATCGATTTTGATTGACGATTGACGATTGACAATTGATGATTGACGAAGTTTGATTCCGCTATTCAGAAATTCAGTTTCCACACCAAACTGTTTCATCAGTTCAGGCAAAACAGAATCACCTTGCTGGCTGTTTTTCTGCAAACCATTTAAAGTGATTTCTGCATCTTTTGAAAGTGCAACTACTGAATACCAAAATGCTGCTGCACTCCAATCCGGTTCAGCTTTATAAGGTTGAGGTATGTATTCCTGATGAGGGATTTCAATTGTATTTTCTTTCCATAAAGTTGAAACACCAAAATGCTTCATCAATGAAACGGTCATTTCAGCATATGATCTTGAAACCAGGTTTCCTTTGATCTTTATTTTCAAGCCGTTTTCCAAAACAGGTGCAATCATCAACAACGCAGAAAGGAATTGACTGCTGATAGTTCCGTCAACTTCAACTTCATTTTTAGTCAATCTTTTTCCTTTGATTTTGATAGGAGGGAAGTCTGTGTTTTCAAGGTATTCAATGTCTGCTCCTAAGATTTTCAGTGCATCTACCAAAGGAGCAATTGGTCGCTTTTTCATGCGTTCCGTTCCGGTCAAAATCTTTTCTGCTTCGCCAACTGCAAAGTAAGCTGTGAGAAAACGCATGGCTGTTCCGGCAGCACCAACATCAATTGTTTTATCAGTTGATTGAATTGCTTTCAATAAAATTTTTGTGTCTTCTGCTTCTGAAAGATTTTCTACCCGATAGCTATCGGGTTCAAAATCTTTTCCGCTCAGTGCGCGGATAATCAGCGCACGGTTGCTCAGGCTTTTTGATGCAGGTAAATTTATAGTCGTGCGAATTGGCTTTTGCGGTGCGCTGATTGTTGCAATCATTGAAAGGTGTTTAACCTGTAGAACGCAAGCGCAGCCAGTATTTCTTCTTCGCTGCAAGGTTTGTCAACTTTTGCACTTCCGATGCTGCTGAGCAGCGTGAAGCGTATTTCACCTTTCACGTTTTTCTTGTCATTGCGCATCAGGTTTATGAAATCTGCGAATGCTTCTTTTTTAACAGGGTAGGGGTCAAATACTCTTAGAATAAAAGATACTATTTCATGCAAATCATTTCTTCCCAAACCGAGTTTTCGGTGCGATAAAAATGCTTCGCATATCATGCCAGCAGCAACTGCTTCGCCATGCGAAATGGGTTTACGGTCGTGTTCTAATGAATAGCTTTCAAACGCATGACCAATTGTGTGCCCGAAGTTTAAAACTTTCCGCCAGTTAGCTTCTTCGGGGTCTTCTACTACAATGTTGTTTTTGATTTTGAGCGATTGAAAAATAATATCGTCTGTAATATCATTTCGCACTTTTTTTATTTCACGAATGGAGTTCCAGTATTGTCGGTCTGCAATTAATCCGTGTTTCACAACTTCTGCAAAACCTGATTTTAATTGGGAAGGTGGTAATGTTTCCAGAAATTTAGGAGCAACAAAAACTGCTTCAGGGAAAGCAAAAAGTCCGACCTGGTTTTTGATGTTGTTCAAGTCAACTCCTGTTTTTCCGCCAATGGCGGCATCTACTTGTGCAAGCAGGGTAGTGGGGATATTAATAAAATCAATTCCACGCTTAAATGTTGCGGCAACAAAGCCACCCATGTCGCAGATAACACCGCCACCTAAGTTAATGAGCAACGATTTTCGGTCTGCTTGCAATTCGCTCATGGCACTCCACAACTGGAAACACACATCAAGGCTTTTATTTTTTTCTCCGCTTTCGGTTTCAATTATTTCTGCATCGGCAAGTTCTTCGGTGGCAGCAAGCAAAATGGGAAGACAATGTTTTATTGTATTCTCATCCACCATGATAAACTTTCGGCTGCCTGTGTAGCGCGTGGTTCTCAGCAATTCATCGAGCTCAACAAAGGCATTATCACCCATGTAAATATTATGCCCGATGGATTGGAGAACTCTTGACATCTTCTACTTTTTTTGCAATTCGCGGTTCATTATTTCGGTTTGAATACGAATGGATTCTTCGTGAACCAGTTGATACAGTTTTTTTGAAAATTCTTTTTGCATTCCCAGATTTTCGGATTGAGCCAGAATGTTTTTTAACACGGTATTCCAGCGTTCTAATTGCAGAATGGTAACGTTGTTTTCCTTTTTATACAAACCGATTTCTTCCACTAATTGCATTCTTGCTGCAAGAATGTCAACTATATCGAGGTCAATTTTATCAATGCGCTGGCGCAGTTGTTCCAAGCGATTAGAGAATTCAACATTGCCTGAAACAGGGCTTCGGAAAACTAATTGCGACAACAACTCTTTCAGTTTGGAAGGAGTTATCTGCTGTTCTGCATCACTCTTTGCGTTGGTGGGGTCGATGTGGGTTTCTATCATCAGTCCGTCCATGTCTAAATCCAAAGCTTCCTGAGCAACAGATAAAAGTAATTCATGTTTCCCTGCAATGTGACTTGGGTCGCAGATAAGAGGAATATGCGGCATCCGGATTTTTAGTTCAATCGGTATTTGCCAGTTGGGTGAGTTGCGGAATTTAGTTTGGCTCAGAGAAGAAAATCCGCGATGCACAGCAATCACCTGTTTTATTCCAACATTATTCAGTCGCTCAATTGCGCCCAGCCAAAGCTGCAAATCAGGATTGATAGGGTTTTTCACCATAACGGTAATGTCAACTCCTTTGAGTGCCTCAGCAATTTCCTGCACGGTGAAAGGGTTTACGGTTGTGCGTGCGCCAATCCAGATGATGTCAATCCCTGCTTTTAAACATTCTTCAACGTGTTGAGCGTTTGCTGCTTCCACTGCGGTAAGCAAGCCTGTCTGCTCTTTTACTTTTTTCAGCCATTGTAAACCGACAATACCAACTCCTTCAAAAGAATTTGGACGGGTTCGTGGTTTCCAGATGCCGGCACGGAACACCTGCACCTGCTCAATTTTTGCCAGTTCTTTTGCAGTGGCTAATACCTGTTCTTCGCTCTCAGCGCTGCATGGACCCGCAACAATCAATGGCTTCTTAAATTTGCTGAACCAATCTTTATTCACGTTTTCGATTTTCTATTTGTAAATTTTATTCCTTAAAAAATGGTCTGCAATTACTAATGCAGCCATTGCTTCCACAATGGGAACGGCACGCGGAACCACGCAAGGGTCGTGGCGGCCTTTGCCTTCTACAATTACTTTGTTCCCTTTTTTATCAATGCTTTGCTGAGCCTGCATAATGGTTGCCACGGGCTTAAAAGCCACATTGAAACGGATTTCCATTCCATTGGAAATACCGCCCTGTATTCCGCCTGAATGATTAGATACTGTTTTTGCTTTTGAAGTAAAGGCATCATTATGTTCTGACCCTTTCATCTCAGTTCCTTCAAATCCGCTCCCGTATTCAAAACCTTTTACTGCATTGATGCTCAACATTGCTTTTCCTAAATCGGCATGAAGTTTATCAAACACGGGTTCACCTAAGCCCACGGGACAATTGGTGATGACTGCTGTAATTACTCCGCCCAACGTGTCGCCTTCTTTGCGTGTTTTTTCAATCAGCTTTATCATTTTCTCTGCCGTTGATTTTTCGGGGCAGCGAACGATGGTGCTTTCTATTCCTTTCTTGCTGAAAACCTTTTCGCTGTCTTTCATCTTCACCGTTCCTACCTGCGAAACCCAGGCATTGAATTCTATTCCTTGTTTTTTCAGCAGCAGTTTTGCGATTGCTCCGGCTGCTACACGTGCAGCGGTTTCGCGTGCTGAAGAGCGACCGCCACCGCGGTGGTCACGGTTGCCGTATTTTTCCTGGTAAGTAAAATCGGCATGAGAAGGACGGAACACATCTGCAAGGTGTTTGTAGTCTTGCGGCTTTTGATCGGTGTTGCGGATAATAATGGTAAGCGGTGCGCCTGTTGTTTTATTTTCAAACACGCCCGACACAATTTCAAATACATCGTCTTCTTTGCGCTGGGTTGTTATTTTGCTTTGACCGGGTTTCCTGCGGTTGAGCTCTGACTGAATAAATTTTTCGTCAATCTTTAATCCTGAAGGGCAGCCGTCAATGATAACGCCAATCATGGCGCCATGCGATTCGCCAAAGGTTGTGATTTTGAAAAGTTGTCCGAAAGTGTTTCCTGCCATAGTCAGGCAAAAGTAGGAAAAAGAGAGACGTGTTCTCTGACACAATACTTTCAACACTTCAGCGTTAATAAGTTAAAGGGTGTGTATCAATTAAGTGTAGGGTAAAATCTAAATTTTGCACAAAGTTGTTTTATGCAGCTACTATTAATAAAGAGGATATGATGCGAAGTAAAAATAGAATTTCACAACTGCTGCTTGCGGCCTTGCTGTTGTGCGGTTCACAGGCGTTTTCACAGAAGACGGCTTATTACCTTGACCCCGCTGCGGAATACCGTCTGGGAAGCGAGTTATATGAGAAAGAGAAATATACCGCTGCCCGCGAAAAGTTTGAAAATGTTACAGCGCAAACTGCCTATCTGCCGCTGGACCTGCGGGTGAATGCCGAGTTTTATACTGCGATGTGTGCCGTTGAATTGTTTCACAAAGATGCTGAAATGCTGCTGCAGCGTTTTATAGATACGCGCCCTGAAAGTCCGAAAATAAAAGCTGCATGGTTTGAGATGGGTAAATTTCAATACCGCAAGAAGAGCTGGAAAAAGGCAGTGGAATGGTTCGAGAAGCTGAACACCTACGATTTGAATAACGACCAATTGGCTGAATATTATTTCAAGTCGGGCTACAGTTATTTCATGCTCACTGATTTTAAAAACGCAAAGACCAACCTTGACCAGATCAAGGGAGTTGAGAATAAATACTCCGCACCCGCAAGTTATTACAGTGCGCACATCGCCTACATAGAAGAGAATTACGAAACGGCTTTGCAGGATTTTCTGAAACTGCAGGACGATAAGATATTCGGTGCGGTAGTTCCGTTCTACATCACCCAGCTTTACTTTATGCAGAAGAAATACGATAAGGTAATTGAATACGGAACGCCTTTGCTTTCATCGGCCAATACCAAGCGCACGCCTGAGATTGCGAAGTTGGTGGGCGAGTCGTATTTCAACAAAGAGCAATATAAGGAAGCGGTGCCGCACCTTACTTTGTTTATAGACAATGCTGGAATTATTACCCGCGAAGACAATTATCAGTTGGGTTACGCATTATACAAAACCGGTGAATACGAGAAGGCAATTTCTTATTTAGAAAAAGTTGCGGGTGATGCAGATAAGCTTACACAAATAGCCTACTACAACATTGCCGATTGCTATCTGAAATCGGGAAAGAAACCTGCCGCACGCAACTCATTCAAGCAGGCTTCATCCTTTGAGTTTGACAAGGAAATACAGGAAGATGCCTTGTTCAATTACGCGAAACTGGCTTACGAGCTTTCGTTCAATCCTTACAACGAAGCAATAACTGCCTTTGAAGAATACATCCGCAAGAACCCGCAATCACCGCGTGTGGAGGAAGCCTATACTTTTCTGTTAGATGTTTACCTCACTACCAAAAACTACAAGCAGGCACTTGAATCCATTGAGCTGATTAAAAACAAGGATGATAAAATGAGACGCAGTTATCAGCGCATTGCTTATTACAGAGCTGTTGAACTGTACAATGATTTGAATTACCAGAGTGCGATTGTGCATTTTGATCTTTCACTGAAATTTCCTTTGGATAAAGAAACAGAAGCCGGTGCTGATTACTGGAAAGGCGAAGCAAAATACAAGCTGAACAATTACGATGGAGCGATTGCCGACTACAACAAATTTCTTTACGTGCCGGGCGTGAACCACAACAATTACAAGACGGTGAACTACAACATGGGTTATGCTTATTTCAAAAAAGGCGATTACCCTAATGCCATTCAGTGGCTGAGAAAATATGCGGCTTCATCGGACGACAACAAAAAACTGTGTGATGCTTATATCCGCATTGGCGACTGCTATTTCCTGACCCGCGAAAACCAATTGGCAATTGATTCCTATGACAAGGCGGTGAAGGTTGGTGCGCTGGATGTGGATTATGCTTTGTTCCAGATTGCGGTGTGCTATGGTTTGCAGAATAAGAACGAATCGAAAATTGCTGCATTGGAATCGTTGCTCAATACGTATAAAAACTCAGCGTATTCAGCCGATGCGAAATATGAGATTGCGGAAAGCTACCTGTTGAATGATGCGCTGGATAATGCGCTTACCTGGTTTCAGCGGGTGATAAACGAGCATCCGAAATCGGCTTACGTGAAGAAATCGATGCTCTCCAGCGCACAGATTTATTACAACAAAAGCAATGATGATCAGGCTTTGGAACTTTTCAAAAAAGTGTATGCCGAGTATCCGGGAACATCGGAAAAGAATGATGCAATGCTGCAGATAAAAAAGATATATGTTGAAGAAGGCAAAGTACAGGAGTTTGAAACTTGGCTGAAAGGAAATGCTCCCGGATTTAATGTGGCTACGCTGGACACAGCTAATTATGAAGTTGCTGAAAAGAAATATCTGGAGTCGAAATTCTCGGAAGCATACGATGGCTTTAATAATTACCTCACAAAGTATCCGTCAGGGAACTTTGAATTGAACGCTAAGTTTTACCGCGCAGAGTCTGCTTACCAGTTGAAGAAATACGATGAAGCATTGGAAGGATACAACTATGCAATCGGCAGAGCGAAGAATATTTTTACGGAGAAATCGCTGATACGTGCTGCTGATGTTCACTATTTTCGCAAGAATTACAGCGATGCAAAACTGATGTTCTCCGTTCTGGAAGAAGTAGCGGAAGTGGAACAAAACCTGATCAACTCACGCATAGGGTTGATGCGCTGCAATTATGAGTTGGGTGAATACGATGAGGCTTCGCGTTATGCAGAGAAGGTAATTATCATGGAAAAAATTCAGGATGATGTTCTGCATGAAGCGCATCTGATTATCGCAAAATCTGCACTGGCGCAGAATAAAGAAGGATTAGCACTTGCTGCATTTGATAAAGTTGCCGACTTATCGCAAACGGCTGTTGGAGCAGAAGCAGAATATAATGTTGCAGCAATTCAGTACCGACAAGGAAACTATGATGTATGTGAAAAAACAATCATCAACATCATTAAGAACCGACCTTCTTATCCTTATTGGGTTGCGAAGTCGTTTATTCTTTTGGCGGATAACTACGTTGCCAAGGACGATGATTTCCAGGCAAAGCTTACTCTGCAAAACCTGATTGATAAATACGAAGGCGCGGATTTGAAAAAAATTGCTCAGGAAAAACTGAATGATATTATTCAACGCGAAAATGATGAAGAGCTGATGCGCGAAATGAAAGTGAAAGAAGAGATATACATTCAGTTCAACGAGAATAATAAGGAACAGAAATTGTTTGAGGAGGAAATTATGCCTTCTGATACTTTACAAACTCCCCAAAATCAGGAATAACATGAAAAAGATAACGAGCATATTATTTACGGGATTGTTTTTGGCAGGTGTTAATCTCTTTGCCCAAACCAAGGAGAGCCTTCCGGAGATGGAGTTTGAGCACACCAAACCTTCGGACCGCGCTACTAAAAATGCAATCAAAATCAGTGAGAATCCGGAAGTGGTTGATGACACTTTGGTGATTTCACCTTTGAATTACACCATTTTGAAAAAGCAGGAAAAGCCTGAATACAAGGTGGAGAAAATCAAACCTGCCAAGATTGTGGACGAGCCGCTTAAAA
This sequence comes from Chitinophaga pinensis, assembly GCA_945870105.1. Classification (GTDB taxonomy): domain Bacteria; phylum Bacteroidota; class Bacteroidia; order SXHM01; family SXHM01; genus SXHM01. The sequence continues at coordinate 12,104 of CAMBRL010000035.1, read as the reverse complement.
AACTCTACAAGCATTATGCTAAAGTTGGTTTCGGAAATTATACTTCGCCCTTGGTTGAATTCAGCATGAGTAACCTACGCAACAAGGATTATGCAGGAAGCGTTTATTTGAAACATTACTCTATGAACGGAAAGCTGAAAGAGGTTGGCCCGCCACAATTCAGTGACAATGAGCTAGTGCTAGACGGGAAGAAATTCTTCAAAGAGTTTACGTTGAATGGTAACCTTGCTTACAAACGCAATGTGGTTCACTATTATGGTTTTAATATCGATTCGTTTCCAGGAGATACTCTTCCATATCTTTGGCAGAAAGGAGCAATCAAACAACGTTTCTCTTTTATCGGAACTTCGGTTGATCTGACTTCTTCGGAACTGCGCCCTTCTAAATGGTTGCAGAAAATTGGTATTGACTATTACAACTATCAGGATAAATTCGGAACTACGGAAAACAAGTTTGGTCTGATGACAAACCTTGTAAAAGATGTTTCCAAAAAATCGGATGTGCTGATTGATGTGGGTGTGGATTATTATAATGAGAAGATGACAGTGCATGGCGGCAATAACTTTATCCCACGCCTGCGTGCGGCATTTGTCACCAGTGGAAAAACATGGAAGCTGAAAGTAGGACTAGGAACTGCATTGGATGTTACCGACTCACTTACCAAAGGATTCATCTATCCGCAAGTGGATTTCCAATATTCGCTGGTGGAGGATATTTTTTACTTCTATGCCGGAGCCAACGGAGATTTGCAGCGCAACAGTTTCCGAAATCTTACTACGGAAAATCCTTTTATTGCTTCTGATATTGCGCTGAAAAATAGTAACCTTCAGGCAAAATTATTTGCTGGATTGCGTGGGGCGTTCAGTTCCAAAATGACATTCAATGCGTTTGTGTCGCAGAGTTTTATTGACCACATGCCTTATTATGTAAATCAGATTGACACGGGTTCAGTAGCCGGAAATGTTTTTGATGTGGTTTACGATAAAACTTCGTTGCTCACTGTTGGCGGTGATTTAGGCTTTCAGGTAAGTGAGAAGTTGATGTTGAATGCTTCTGCTTTCTATAATTTCTATGCAATGGATAAACAGTTGCAGCCTTGGCATCGCCCGGCAATCACCGGTAAGTTCACCGGTAAATATAATCTGAAGGATAAGATAATTATTTCTGCCGATGTGTATTATTTAGGTCCGCAGTTTGGCCGCACTTATACACAGGATACACTTGGTGTTATAACCTATGATGATGTAAAGATTAAACACCTGATTGATGTAAACTTGGGTGTTGAATACCGATATAATCAACGTTTCTCAGCGTTTGTTAATTTTAACAACATCGCATCTTACCGTTACTACCGCTGGAGCCAGTATCCTTCACAGCGCTTTAATTTTATGGTAGGGCTGACTGCGAATTTCTAGGCGAGTGCTAAAGGGTTAAAATGTTCGGATTTTAATGTTTCTGTAATTTAGAAACCGAAGATTTTAATCTAACCATATGCTAAGAAATTGTCCCTTGTTATTTTCTCCTTTCAAAAGTTATAAGAATCAAACTTTATCTTATAATTGACCGAGCACAATTATAGATTACCAAACTGAGGCAGGAATTGATGGCGTTCAGATAACATCAACATCAATAGGTGTGAAAGAGAATGAAACTTCGGGAGTTTTAATTTATCCTAATCCGACAAATGACTTTATAAATATTGAACTGGCAGATAAATTTAAAAAATCCAAGTTGGAAATATTGGATCTGACAGGACATACAGTTCTGGTAGTTTCTAATCCAATTATAAATTCAAGGCTTGACATCTCCTCACTCAGTTCAGGCATTTATTATCTGAGGGTTTCAATACCTGCTGAGATTTATTCAACCAAAGTGGTAAAGTTTTTAAACAAAAAACCCCGCTTGCGCAGGGTTTTTTGTTTAAAAACAGGTGAAAACCTATTTTTTCTTTTTAGCAACTGCTTTTTTAGCAGCTGGTTTTTTAGCAGCAGCTTTTTTAGCAGCTGGCTTTTTAGCAGCTTTTTTCTTAGCTACTGGTTTTTTCGCAGCAGCTTTTTTCTTAGCAGCTGGTTTTTTTGCAGCAGCTTTCTTAGCGGCTGGTTTTGCAGCGGCTTTCTTTGCTGCAGGTTTTTTTGCTTTTGCCATGGTGTTTTTTGTTTTTTTAGTTAAACAATAATTATTGGTTTTAAACATCTCAAATGTATGCTGAGATTTTTTTTCGCTAACAACGTTTCAAATAAGTTTTTAACTATTAATTGTTAATTAGTGAAATTCAAAACCGGGACTATAACGCGAATACTAAAGCAAAGGTTACGTTTTTTTAAATCCCTTTAAAATCAATATATGTACAGAGTGTTATGTTTATTGTAGTTTTGAATTGCTTCTGTTTTTTTCTGATTTATTTCGAATCTTGTTTGCAAAGTTATCAGTTGAAATGTTGAAAACCCGAAAATTTACTGACATCATTTTCTCCTGTCAGCAGGTCTCAACATTGTGTTTCGGTAATAAAAAATCAGCGAAATTATTTGTTGAGGAGAATGTAGTTTTTGAATCCTCCTATCTGTTTCCTGCCTAAAAATGTTTTTTCTAAAAAGGTAAGCAGGCGGTATTTCAAACGTTCGTGTTTAAATAAATCTCTGTCGGGATAGCTATTTCCGGAATAGTCCAGTTCTTTACTCCAGTTGAAATTCTCTATCCAGCTTTTCATAATTACAGGGTGTGTCCCATTAAAGACCGGTACTTTTTTCAGAGGACCGTAATTGAAATCGGTTGTTCTGCTTTTATATAGTTGTTCAGCTTTTTCAATTCCTTTATGAATCGTGTCGAGCGATTTCTTTTTGCTTTGCATCATTGCTGGTGGGCGAACCCAGCCGTAGTGAAATACTTCTGCGCTTACGCTTGCTACTTTAAGTTTAGCCGTTCCGTTTTGCTGACGGTAATTCTTTTCATCAAAGTCCGGAATTCTTCTGAATGATTGTGCGCTTTCCCAGGAATGAATGTCTTTATCATTTCTTACAATCCTTATTTCATGAGGATACCATCCATGCGAATCAACGTAATGATTGTAATCGCCCCAAAAGTGTTTGTAGGAAAATAACAATCCCTCCACTTCCTTATCATCCACTAATTCTTCGCAGCGCTTTTTTATTTCAGAAAGGTATTGCTCATGCACTACTTCATCCGCTTGCAGATAAAATAGCCAGTCCCCGGTACAGTGATTCTTGGCAATATCAGTTTGGTGAGCATTCTCCATGCCATTAGGAAATTTTTTAGTGTCCCAAACGGTGTGAACTATTTTCACCTTGCTGCTGCCAATGCTTTCAATGATGCTTTGTGTTTTATCATCGGTATCGCAATCGCCCAGAGCAACTACAAACTCATCAACAATCGGCAGGATAGAAAGAATGCTTTGCTTGATCGGATAATAGAGTTTATCCGCATTCTTTACCATTGTAAATCCTGAAATTTTCACTGTGCGGGAGATTGAAAAATCTGGAGATCGTAGAGTTTTTTATAGATGCCGTTCTTGCCTAGCAGTTCAATGTGTGTTCCGGTTTCGGCAATTTCACCATCCTGCATTACTATTATTAAGTCTGCTTTTTGAATGGTAGAAAGTCGGTGTGCAATTACTAATGAAGTGCGGTGTTTCATCAGGTTGTTAAGGGCGTCCTGCACCAGTTTTTCAGATTCTGTGTCAAGGGCTGATGTGGCTTCATCTAAAATTAATATCGGAGGATTCTTTAAAACTGCTCGGGCAATGCTCACCCGCTGACGTTGACCTCCCGAGAGTTTACTTCCTCTTTCGCCAATATTACTTTGATAACCTTCCGGAAACTGAGAAATGAAATCATGCGCATTGGCAATCTTAGCTGCCTTTTCTACTGCAGTTGGCGGAACGTTGGGCATAGCCAAAGCAATGTTTTTAAAAACTGTATCGTTGAATAAAATGGATTCCTGTGAAACAACTCCCATCAATCCTCTTAAATCATGAAGACTGTAATTTTTGATGTTTACACCATCAATCAGAATTTCACCTTCATCAATATCATAGAAGCGCGGAAGCAAATCAGCCAGTGTTGATTTACCTGCACCTGACTGGCCCACCAGCGCAATGGTTTGCCCTTTGCTGATTTTAAGGTTTATGTTTTTTAGCACAGGGCCTTTCCCGTAGCTGAAACTCACATTGCGGAATTCAATGCAGTCGGTAAATCTTTTAACTGGAACGGGATTTTCGGGTTCACGGATTTTTTCCTCGGCATTCAGAATTTCATTTACCCTATCCATGGAGGCAATCCCCTTTTGAAGTCTGAAAAATCCTTCACTAAATGCTTTTGCAGGTGGCATCAGTTGTGAGAAGATGGCAATATAGGCGATAAAGAATTCGCCCGTAAGTGTTGAATTTTGGTCCAGTATCAGATTTCCTCCGAACCATAAAATGGTAACAATTACAATGGCGCCCATAAACTCACTAACCGGTGAAGCAAGGTTTAGCAGCCGGTGAACGCGTACCATTATTTTATAGAACATCTCGTTGCTGCTGCTGAAACGATTTTCCATAAACTGTTGTGCATTGAATGCTTTGATGATGCGCATTCCTGAAATGGTTTCTTCCAATGTTGATATAATTTCGCCCAGCCGGCTTTGTCCTTTTTTGGCAGAGCTGCGCAGTTTGCTTCCTATCTTACTTATTAAATAGCCGCTCAGGGGCAAGAGCACCAGAACAAAAACGGTGAGCTCAGGGCTCATAATAAACAAGGTAGTGAGGAAGACGATAAACGTTACCGGTTCTTTAAAAAGCATTTCAATGGAGCCAAGTATGGACCATTCAATTTCTGAAATGTCGCTGGTGCTTCTTGAAATAATGTCGCCTTTCCGTTCATTAGAATAATAGGAGAGAGGCAACACCAGAATTTTCGAGTAAAGTTTTTTGCGAAGGTCGCGAACTACGCCTGCACGAACCGGAGCTATAAAATAGAACGCAAGGTAACGGGTAATGTTTTTCAGCAGAAATAAAACCACCACAGCTATACATATAATAAGGAGTGCATTTTTTGCACCGTGAACTGAAATGTATGTGTTCAGGCGGTAGTCAATATAGTTCATCAGAGCCTCAGGCGATAATGAAAAAGCGACAGGTGAAGTGTTTTTCTTTTCAGCGCTGCTGAAAAGAATTTTAAGAAAAGGAATAATTGCCGCAAACGAAACAAGCGAAAACAATGTACTGAGCAGATTGAAAAATGAGTTGGCAGCAATCAGTGATTTGTAATTGCCGAGGTAGGATAATATGCCGAGAAACTTTTTCAATGCTGCAAGTGAAGCGGCAAATATAGTGTGTTTCCGTCATGCTGAACTTGTTTCAGCATCATGTTGTTGAGACCCTGAAACAAGTTCAGGGTGACGTTAGTTGCATAGCGATAGCTAAATGCCGAATAAATGTATTTTTGCCTGCCCAACGTAAAAACGATAAAAATGAAAATGACATTAATTAAGTATTTCTCTTTTCTGTTAAGCTTGTCGGTATTGATAATTTCCTGCTCAAACGGCAAGTCAAAAATTAGCGGCAACATTGAAAATGCTAAGAACGAAACCCTGTTTTTTGAACAACTGACAGCAACCAAAGTCAATAAACTTGATTCGGTGAAGATTGAGAAGAACGGAGATTTTAAACTGAATGTTAAAATTCCGGAATACGGATTTTACCGTGTGCGCCTGAGCGACAATAATTTTATTACGCTGTTGCTTGATTCAACTTCCAGCGTTGAATTGACTGCAAATGCATTGAATATGCAGGATGGCTATACTGTTAAAGGCTCGCCTGAATCGGAAAAAATTGCTAATCTCTTTAGTGGCATGAAACAAACCTTTGCAACCCGCGACTCATTAAGTAAGCTATATAATATGTTGGCGCAGGAAGGTAAACTTGATTCTATAACTGCCGCTTCGCTTACCTCTCAGTTTCTTTCTATTAATGATGTTAATCGTGAGTATGTTCTAAAATTTGCAAAGGAAAACAACAGCACATTACTTCCTTTGCTGGCAGTTGAGTACCTGAACCCGCAGGAAGATGTGCTTGAAATAGCCAAAATTGTAGAATCCTTAAATGCTAATTTCCCTAACTCGGATTATGTAAAGCCACTTGTGGCACGAGTAAATGAAATGAAACGTCTGTCTGTTGGTTCAGAGGCTCCTGAAATTATGGTGAGCGATCCCGATGGCAAACAGATTGCGCTTTCTTCTTTTCGCGGGAAAGTAGTTCTGATTGATTTCTGGGCTTCATGGTGCGGACCATGCCGCAAGGAAAATCCTAATGTGGTAAAAGTGTATCAGAAATACAAAGACAAAGGTTTTGAGATTTTCGGTGTTTCATTGGATAAAGAAAAAGGCGCTTGGTTGCAGGCCATTGCAGCAGATAAACTCACCTGGAAACACGGCAGCGAACTGGCTTTCTGGAATTCATCCTTTGTTAAGACCTATAGTATTGATGGCATTCCTAAAACTGTTTTGGTGGATAAAAACGGAATCATCATTGCCAAAGATTTGCGAGGTGCCCAACTTGAACAGAAACTGGCAGAAGTGCTGAACTAAACTAAAATCATTTATGAAAAAATTATTCTCATTTCTACTTCTTTCAATTCCATTCTTTGCATTTGCTCAGGAAGAAATTCCCTACTTCCAGCAGGAGGTAAACTACACCATTCACGTAAAACTGGATGATGCAAAGCATGAGCTGAGTGCCGACATAAGCATGGAATACATCAACAACTCGCCTGATTGGTTGGATGTAATCTATATTCATTTGTGGCCAAATGCATACAAAAATCATAAAACAGCTTTAGCAATTCAGCAGGTAGAGAACGGTGAAACCAAACTCTATTATGCCAAAGAAGAAGACCGCGGCTATATAGATAGTCTCGATTTTAAAGTGAACGGAACTAAGGTGAGATGGGAATATGATTCAAAAAATATCGACATCTGTAAACTGGTTTTGGCTGAGCCTTTGAAACCAAAAGGCAAGCTAACCATCACCACTCCTTTTCATGTAAAGGTTCCGTTGGGCGAATATTCACGCCTTGGACATTTGGGTCAGAGTTACCAGATAACACAGTGGTATCCCAAGCCGGCTGTGTATGACCGCAACGGATGGAATCCTATTCCTTATTTAGATCAGGGAGAGTTTTATTCAGAGTTCGGAAGTTTTGATGTGAGCATTACACTGCCTAAAAATTATGTGTTGGGTGCAACAGGCGACATGGTGGATGGTGAAGCCGAACTCAAATGGCTGAACGAAATTGCCGAGCAAACCAAAAACAAAACTTCGTTTGGTGACGGAAAAACATTCCCTAAATCATCAGAAGAAATGAAAACATTGCGTTTCAAGCAGAGCAAGGTGCATGACTTTGCATGGTTTGCCGACAAGCGCTACAATGTGTTGAAAGGAGAAGTGGAAATGCCTGAATCAAAACGCAAGGTAACTACATGGGCTATGTTTACAGATGGTGAAGCAGACCTGTGGGCGAATTCAATTGAATATCTGAACGATGCTACCTTATTCTATTCACAGAAGGTAGGCGAGTATCCTTATAATCATGTAACAGCAGTTGACGGTGCACTTAGCGCAGGTGGTGGAATGGAGTATCCCAACATTACGGTTATCGGAAGTTCGGGCGATAAAAGAACACTGGAACAAACCATTATGCACGAGGTGGGTCACAATTGGTTTTACGGAATTCTGGGAAGCAACGAGCGTGTTCACCCTTGGCTGGATGAAGGTTTCAACTCTTTTATTGAAGCTCGCTACATGGAAAATAAATACCCGAATGGCACTTTTGCAGATGTGCTCGGTGGTAATCTGCCTGCACCTATTTCAAAATTTTTGGGTGCAGATAAATTTCCGCAAGAGATGATGGGTGAATTGGGTTATCTTTTTTCTGCCCGTCATAATCTTGACCAGCCGGTTGAGTTGCATTCAGCGCAGTACATGAAAATAAACTACGGAACAATTGTGTATATGAAAACTGCACTTGTTATGGATTACCTGATGGGTTATTTGGGCGAAGAAAAAATGGATGCCATTATGCACAACTATTTTGACCAATGGAAATTCAAACATCCGCAACCCGAAGATTTTAAAAAGGTAGCAGAAGAGCGTGGAGGAAAATTAGATTGGTTTTTTGATGACATGGTAAACAGCAGCAAAAAGTTAGACTATACCGTTTGCTCGGTAAAAAAAGACGAAGAACGCAAGACATGGAAATTGAAAATTCACAACTGCGGAAAGATTAACGGCCCGGTTTCCATTACTGCCTATAATAAGGACTCGGTGATGAAGACCGAATGGTTTGATGGTTTCACCGATTCACGCACATTGGAATTTCCGGAAGGCAATTACGATAAGTTTATTATCAACGAGCATGCCCCTGAGATTGATAAGAACAATAATACTATCCGCACAAAAGGTTTGATGAGAACTGTTGAACCTTTGCAGATTAAATTCCTCGGAACACTGGAACGTGCTGACCGCACACAATTATTCTGGTCGCCCGTTATTGGTTGGAATAATTATAACAAGACCTTGCTGGGCGCTGTCTTCTACAACAGCTTTTTCCCTGCCAATAAATTGGATTATACCCTTATGCCTTTATATGGAACAGGCAATAATGATTTTGCAGGTTACTTTAATGTAGGTTATACCTTCCGCCCTGCGGGCTCGTTTTTACAGGACTTGAGAATTGGTGTTTCGGGTCAACGCTACGGATATTTCTATCGTCCCGATGTTGGATACCTTAATTATAATGTCCTGAAGCCAGAAATCAGTTTCAGTATTAAGAAAGACCCGCGTAGTCCCGTTACCATGAGTTTTCGTTTCAGGCATATCAGTGTTTCCAGAGATAATAGAGTTTTCAGCGATGTGCAGGATAAATATGTTGCGACTAACTCCTATTATTATTTCAATGATTACACACAGTATTTGGTAAACAATCGTAAAATCAACCCTTGGTCTGGAAAAATAAATGTGCAGCAAGGAAAAGGTGTTGTAAAAGCATCGGTGGAAGCAAAATACCGCATCAGTTATAAAGGAAAGAACAAAGGCTTTGACATCCGTTTGTTTGCCGGACAATTCTTTGTCAAAAACATTTCAGAAGATTATCGCTTCAGAATGAGCGGTCAGCGAGGACGTATAGATAACGAGAAAAGTGGTTCCCAAGATTATTTATATGATGATGTTTTTCTGGGAAGAACTGATAACAAAGGTATTTTCTCCCAACAATTTACAGAAACAGATGGTAATTTTAAAGTACCTACGGCAGTGGGACAAACATCGGACTGGCTGATTGCTTTGAATTTGAAAACCTCCATTCACAAAAAAATCCCGTTGAATATTTATGCCGACTTCGGAACGTATAAAGATGCGAAGAATGCCTATCCGGGTTCAAAGTTCCTGATGTTTAACGCAGGGCTTTCGGTGCCGGTTGTGCCTAATGTGTTTGAGGTTTATTTTCCGTTGTTGAGTTCATCTGACATTAATGATAACCTTGACCTGATGACCAAAAACTACTGGCAACGCATCCGCTTCACAATTAATTTTAACAACATTAACCCGTTGAAGAGAGTAAGAGCGATTAAACCGAATTAAGTTTATTCCGGATGATAAATCCGTTCAGCGCTTTTATAAACATCCTCTTTTTTGAGCGACATTTTTTTCATGCGGTGTTCTGAGAATAAAGGCATCTGATCAGTATAGTGTTTGCTGCCCGGCATACTCGATGCACCAAAAGCATTAATCGATTCTATCTGGGGACCTTCTTTAGTAAACTGCACCAGCTGCACATAACCGTCACCCGCCTTCATGCGGATGCGGCCATCGGGTAAAATATCTCCGAATACTGCGCGTATGGCATCAGGTCCTCCGTTCAGTCCGTAAAACTTTCCGGCACGTTCCAGCACCTGCACTTTGCCAAGCGGTACATCAATTGTTCCGAAGTGTTTGATTAAATGTTCTTTTGATTCACGCACGCAGGCAACCATTAACTCTTCCATTTTGGTGTCATCTTCCTCAACTCCCTGTCTGCGTTCGCCCGGGCCTTGCAGCAAACGGTAAATAGCAAAAAGAAAAACCGGAAAATTGCGGTCAAGCGTATCTGCTGTGCGGTCAAATTTTTTAATCCGGATGATGGCATCCGCTATGTCGGGATACTTTGCCGTATCCAGCTGAAAGAATTTATCCATCCAGAAATCTCCTTTAAAAGTTACACGTTTTGGGAAGGTGTGGTCGTATTTCAAATCTTTAAAATTCTGAAAACTCAGCGTTGAGTTGGCGTATTTCTCATTCATGATTTCTTCAAAACGAAGACTGCGGTTGTTGTAAGTTTCATAATAACCAATACCCGAATTGAATTGCGGAAGCAGGCAATTGCCTTCATCGCAGGTAGCTTCATAACCTGCATTGTTGGTGTTGAATACATACCCGCAATCAGGATTTAAAAAATGCGCAAGGCTGTCTATTGGTAGATACTTTTTATCCCACAGCGTTGCAGAGGTATCGCCCGGCAAAACTTTTTTCCAGTTGTAGTGTCTGTCGCGGTGGGGTATTAAACCGTTGGCGATAAAAAAGATGGTATCGTTTTTATCTGCGTAGGTAATGTTCTGTCGTGATAAGCCCTGCACATCCAGTGCCTTTTTGAACTCGGTAAAGTTGCGTGCCTTGTTCATGCGAAACCATTGCACCGATGGCTTTAATTCCAGCAATGCCGGCATGCGCAGTGAAAAAACTCCGTTATCGTTTTTCATGGTGGGGCCATACACACTGGTCCAGTATTTTTTGCGCACATGCAGCTTGAAGTTTTTCTTTTTGCCCAATGCCACAATCAGTTTCGCGTGATGCGTTTCTAACTTTTTCCATTCGCCATCAAACTTATACAGGTTCTTTTTCTTCGGGTGCATGTTTAGTTTGTAAACATCAATTTCATCCAGTTGTCCGGTAGTGTGTCCCCATCCTAAGTTTTCATTCGTGCCCAAAAAAATGGTTGCCGAGCCATGAAACAATGCGCCAATAATATTCCAGCCTTCTTCACTGCACACATGCGCCTCGTACCACGAGAGCAAACCCTCAATCGGTTGATGCGCATTCACTGCCAGAAAAGTATTTCCGGTTTCTGTTTTGGTAGAGTTAAAAGCAAAAGCATTGGAGCCAATTCCGTCTTCGGGTTTGGGCATATCTTTAATGATGCGGCCATCCACCATTTTAGTTACTGTCCCCTGCACACCGCCCATCAGCGCCATGCCCAGCATGTAGCCCTGCACGATATCCTGCGGACGAATAGGCAGTAACTTTTTGTCCCACAACTTTTCAGGGTGCTTTGTTAAATAAGCATTCGCGCCCGCTGCATAGCCTTCCAGCACGCGTTTAAAATCTTCCGGTATTTCTTTTTCGTAATGTTCGTCCACATAGGTTGATGTTCCAAGAAACTGAACGGCAAAATCTATTTTAGCTCCTTCCATTCCTAAGCGTTTGCCCAGCAAACCTTTTATGGCACTCAATAAATATTGCGAGTTGCTGCTATCATCCTCGGCTGTTGCCCATGCCAGACCAAAAGCAGCTTCAGCATCTGTTTTACCAAAAATATGCGGCACTCCAAAACTGTCGCGCACAATTTCAATGTTTTTGGTGTTGATGGTTTGTGCGGAAAGAGAAGAAATAAACAAAAGACAAAAGGCAATAGACAGAGAAGAGCGCATAAGGAGGAATTATTTTTGCCCGAAAATAGAGCAAATCAGGGCACAAATGACAGATATTGAAATGGATCTTCTATTGAAGTGGTACAAAATGGCACCAACTGATATTTTAAAAAAATCGCGCTTCGCGCGATTAAATCAATTTTTAAACGGAAACCTATATGCAAAATGTCCGCCTTAGGCGGACAAGCCACTTTTTTGCGCGGGGAAGCAGTAGGGTTACCGCTAACGTCAGTTCGTCTAAGAACTCCGTTTCGCCCTCAAATATAAATCAATTTAAAGCGATTAGCCGGAGGCTGAAAAATACTTTTGTGTAAAGTGTTTGAAAAAATAGCGTTCGTTATTTTGAAGCAAATCGCGTTTATAACAAG
>CAMBRL010000034.1 GCA_945870105.1 Chitinophaga pinensis | reverse complement strand
ACCCGTTAAAACCTTTAAGAAAACAATAACTCTTGCCCAGATAAAAGCCGAAAGACGCTTACAAAAAATGTGGTTGGTAAAACAAGGAAGGCTTTCGGTAATGCCTGTTACTGCTGATGAGTACGAGTGTATTCTTGAGCTAAGTAAATAGTTTAGGCTTGTATAATTTTATCGTATAATAATTGTCAATTGTTCATTATCAATTGTCAATTAATCCTACCTTCGCCAGCCAAATTAAGTTTAGGATGAAGAATTCAGTGAAAGTTTTATTGTTGTTGCTATTAATCAGTTTCGGGGCATTTGCACAAACCGGAACTGTTCGTGGTTTTGTTTACGAAAAATCATCGGGCGAGCCGGTAATATTCACCAATGTATTTCTTAAAGGTACTTCCATTGGTTCTGCTACCGATGTAAACGGTTTTTATCAGATCATGAAAGTTCCGGTTGGCGCTTACAGACTTGCTGTTACAGGCCTGGGATATGATACACTTTATAAAGACATTATTGTTAAAGCCAACGAAATTACCAGTGAAAAATTATACATGGATAAAGGTGCGGTAAAACTAACTACCGTTGATATTTCTGCTGAAAAGGAAGAAGCGAAAACAGAAGTGAAAATCTCCATTAATAAAATCACACCGCGCGAAATGAAGATGGTTCCTTCCGTTGGTGGCGAACCTGATTTTGCACAAGTGTTGCAAATTCAACCCGGAGTAATTTTTACAGGTGATCAGGGTGGACAACTCTACATTAGAGGAGGTTCGCCAGTTCAGAACAAAGTGTTGTTGGATGGAATGGTGATTTATAATCCTTTTCACAGCATTGGTTTGTTCTCAGTTTTTGATACCGATATTATCCGCAATGCTGATGTTTATACAGGAGGTTTTACCGCAGAATATGGCGGACGTATTTCTTCCATCATGGATATCACTACCAAGAATGGAAATAACAATCGTATCTCCGGAAAAATTTCTGCGAGTCCATTTGGTGCTAATGCAATTCTGGAAGGCCCGATTGTAAAGCCTAAAGAGGAAGGTGGCGGAGGTTTGTCGTTTATTTTTTCAGGAAAAACATCCTACCTGCAACAATCGTCTAAAGTGTTTTATCCATATATCAATAACAAAAATGGTTTGCCTTTTAACTACACCGATTTGTATGGAAAGATTTCTGCAACAGGCGGAAACGGTAGCAAATTCAACCTGTTTGGATTTAATTTTACCGATAATGTAAAATATCAGGCCTTGTCAAATTTGAAATGGAATCAATACGGTGTTGGAAGTAATTTCATTCTCGTTCCCGGAGGTTCAACAACGCTTATTCAGGGGAATTTCGCTTATTCAAACTATAAGATTTCATTGGGAGAGCAAGACCAGAAACCGCGTGAAAGCAGTATCAATGGCTTTAACCTTGGCTTGGCATTTGTTTATTACACCGGAAAAAATGAGTTGAAGTATGGTTTGGAAGTATTAGGTTTCAAAACAGATTTCACATTCTATAATTCAGCCGACCGCAAAATTGAGCAGGTAGAAAATACCACCGAGTTTGCTGCGTATGTAAAGTACCGTGCAAATATTGGCAAACTAGTGCTGGAGCCGAGTTTTCGTTTCCAGTATTATGCTTCGCTTTCAACACCATCGTTTGAACCAAGGTTGGGTGCTAAATACAACATCACCGATTGGCTGCGTATCAAATATGCCGGAGGATTCTATTCACAGAATCTGTTGAGTGCTAATTCCGACAGAGATGTGGTGAATTTATTTTACGGTTTTCTTTCAGGACCTGATAACCTTCCAAAGCAATTTCAGGGTGAAGATGTAACACACAAACTGCAAAAATCCATTCACAACATTGCCGGCTTTGAAGTGGACTTAACTAAACGTATCAGTCTGAATATTGAAGGCTACATTAAACATTTCACACAACTCACCAACATCAATCGCGACAAGTTGTTTGATGATAATGCAGCTAATGTGGATGTTCCTGATATTTTAAAAAAGGATTACATCATTGAAAAAGGGAAAGCGATGGGTATTGATTTCCTGTTGAAATACGACTACAAACGTTTCTACTTCTGGGGCGTTTATTCGCTTGCTAAAAGCACACGCACAGATGAGTTGAGAACCTATGCTCCTGTATTTGACCGCAGACATAATGTTAACATTGTTGCAGCATACAAACTAGGCAAAACACTCAGTTGGGAATTAAGTGCTCGCTGGAATCTTGGCTCAGGATTTCCGTTTACAAAAACACAAGGCTATTATCCTAACCTGAATTTCTCAGGAGGAATAACAACCAATTATACAACGGCTAACAACACCGATAATGCATCACTGGGAATTGTTTACGGTGATATAAACACAGGAAGGCTATCCTACTATCACCGCTTTGATATTTCGGTGAAGAAAACTGTCACGTTCACAAAGAATACTACACTTGAACTTAACCTGAGTGTAACGAACGTTTATAATCGCGAGAATGTATTTTATTTCGACAGGATAAAATACCAGCGCGTGAATCAGTTGCCGATATTGCCAAGTCTTGGTATAGCTTTCAGGTTTTAATTCATGGATTTTCTGCCTGAAGAAATTGAACAATTTGTTGAGGCGCATACCCGTCCTGAATCTGGAGTTCTGAAACAACTTAATAGAGAAACTTACGCGAAAGTGTTGATGCCGCGTATGCTTTCGGGTCACGTGCAGGGACAGGTTTTGCGTATGCTTAGTCTGATGATCAAGCCAAAGAATATTCTGGAGGTAGGTACATTTACAGGCTATTCAGGTATTTGCCTTTCAGAAGGTTTACAGGAAGACGGAAAACTGATTACCATTGATGTGAATGCAGAACTTGAAGAAATGGTTCGCAAGTACTTTGAACTGGCAGGAGCAGAAAATAAAATAGACTACCGAATCGGAAATGCCATGCAGATTATTCCTGCGTTGAATGAAAAGTTTGACCTTGTTTTCATTGATGCCGATAAAGAAAACTATTCCAATTACTATGATTTAGTGTTTGACAAAGTGAACACGGGCGGTTACATCATTGCTGATAATGTGTTGTGGAGTGGCAAAGTAACAGAGCCTAAAGAGAAGATGGATAAGGATACCAGAGCCATTGTTTCGTACTCCGAAAAAATTCATGCAGACAGCCGTGTGGAAAATGTTTTATTTCCTGTGCGTGATGGTTTGCTTGTTGCAAGAAAAATAGTTTAATTTGCTCCCGATTAAACAACCCCGCCTATAGAAAATTTCTACTAAACACTTTGCCGAAAAAAGTTTTTTAGAAATTTCTCCTTGAAGAAAATTATCGTTTCAGTAACCAATGACCTCAACACCGACCAGCGTGTTGACCGCGTCTGCAATACCTTGCAGCGAAACGGTTTTGATGTATTGTTAATTGGTAGAGAATTAAAAAACAGCAAACCTTTACATCTCCGCGCATATCAAACCCACCGCATGAAATTGTGGTTTGAAAAAGGCGTCCTTTTCTATGCTTCCTTCAACATCAGTTTGTTTTTCTTTTTAATGTTTGCCAAAGCAGATGTATTGCTCGCAAACGATTTAGATACACTTCTGGCAAACTTTCTTTGTTCAAAGCTTAAATCACAAACATTGGTTTACGATAGTCACGAATACTTTACCGGTGTGCCTGAAATTCAGGGTCGCCCGTTTGTAAAAAGAACGTGGAAAACAATAGAGCGATTTATTCTGCCCAAAATTAAATATGCTTATACCGTAAACGAATCCATTGCACGGCTTTATAAAGATGAATACAATATTGACTTCAGAGTTGTACGGAATCTTCCTTTGAAAAGGAATACATCTGTTAAAACTAAAACAAGAAAAGAATTGGGTTTACCTGAAAACAAAAAGATAATTGTGTTGCAAGGTTCAGGAATAAATGTGGACAGGGGAGGAGAGGAGGCGGTGCAGGCAATGGAGTTTCTGGACGATACAGTTCTATTGATTATCGGTAGCGGTGATGTGATTGATGCCTTGAAAAATATGAGCGAGAAGCCTTCTATAAAAGGAAAGGTAATTTTTAAAGGTAAACTTCCTTATGCTGAAATGCTGGAATACACAGCTAATGCCGATGTCGGTATTTCTTTTGACAAGGACACCAACATCAATTATCGTTTCAGTCTTCCCAATAAAATCTTTGATTACATACAATGTGGTATTCCCGTGTTGGCTTCACGTTTGCCCGAAATTGAAAAGGTGATAATTGGGTATCGTGTTGGTGATTTTATTGAAACGCATGACCCGAAACACATTGCTGCAAAGTTGAATGAGATGCTTACTGATACTATTAAACAATCAGTGTGGAAAGCAAATACTTTTGAAGCTGCAAAAACATTGAATTGGGAAAACGAAGAAATAAACGTGCTTAAAATCTTTACAAATCTTGGCTGATAAACATTTACATATTGTAGCCTTTGATATTCCGCTGCCTGCAAATTATGGAGGTGCTATTGATGTGTTTTACAAAATCAAAGCCTTTGCTGCAGAAGGAATTAAAATTCATCTTCATTGCTACGAATATGGTAGAAAACCGGTGAAAGAACTGGAAGAGTATTGCGAAAGCATTGCTTATTACAAACGGAAAACAACGCGTCAGCGCTTGCTCAGCATGAAGCCTTACATAGTTGTTACCCGTAATTCAGATGAATTGATTGAGAGTTTATTGAAAGACAATCATCCGATTTTGTTTGAAGGCTTGCATTGTTGTTATTACTTAGATGATAAGCGGCTTGCAGGAAGAGCAAAGGTTGTGCGCACACACAATATTGAACACGACTACTATTTAAACCTTGCGCGTGTGGAACGTGATGTGTTTAAGAAATATTACTTCTACAATGAGTCATATAAGCTGCAGCGCTTTGAAAAAGTCTTGAACAGCGCAACAGGTATTGCAGCTATTTCTAAAAATGATGTTGACTATTTTGCTGAGAAGTACAGAAATGTTAATCATGTCAGCGCTTTTCATCCGAATGAAAGGGTGGAAGTAAAACCAGGCAAAGGCGAGTTTGTATTGTATCACGGAAGTCTTGAAGTGGGTGAGAACAATGAAGCTGCTCTGTTTCTTGTCAATCAGGTTTTCAGTGATTTGAAAACTCCTTTTGTTATTGCGGGCAACAAGCCTTCAAAAGAATTAAAAGAAGCTGTAGCAAAGCATAAACACATTACTTTAAAGAGTGATATTTCAACCACTGAGATTTATCAACTAATTGCCGATGCGCAAATCAATCTTCTGCCAACATTTCAATCAACAGGAATTAAACTGAAGTTGCTTGCTGCGCTTTACAGCGGCAGGCATTGTATTGTAAATTCTTTTATGGTTGAGAATACAGGCCTTGAAGAAATATGCACTGTTGCGAATACTTCGCAGGAGATGCAGGAAACTGTGAAGAAGTTATTTAAACAAACATTCAGCGAAGCTGAAATTGAAAATAGAAAAAGAATATTGCTGAGCGGTTTTGGTAACCGTGAAAATATTCTGAAACTGATTAAGGTTATCTATCTTCCTCAACCTGTTGTTGCGGGTTGATTTGTTGTCGCTGCGGCATTTCAATAATAATGCCGTGTTCACACTTTAATGTACGTGCGGAAAAGCGTTTGAAGAACGAATAATTATGCGTTGCCATAATCACCGCTTTCCCGTTCTTACTGATTTCAATCATAAGTTGTAAAATCCCTAAGGATGTATCAGGGTCAAGGTTTCCGGTTGGCTCATCGGCAAGAATTAAATCAGGATCATTTATAAGCGCACGTGCTATCGAAAGCCTTTGCTGCTCACCACCTGAAAGTTGATGAGTCATTTTCTTTTCTCTTCCAGAAAGTCCCGTGCGTTCCAACACTTCCTTAATCTTGGCATCCATCTTTGCCTTGTCTTCCCAACCGGTAGCTTTCATAACAAAGACCAGGTTGTCATGAACATTTCTATCAGAAAGCAATTGGAAATCCTGGAATACAATTCCCAATTTTCTACGCAAAAATGGTACTTTTTCTTCTTTTATGGTTTCTAATTGATAACCCGCCACAGTTGCATTTCCTTTGATTAAAGGAAGGTCTGCATATAGCGTGCGCATAAAACTGCTTTTCCCGCTGCCGGTGCGGCCGATAAGGTAAACAAACTCGCCTTTATGAATATTAAGTGAAATATCACTCAGCACTAAATTATTGCGCTGAAATACAGAAAGGTTTGAAAGTTCAACTATCGGTTCTTGCTTATGCTCTGTCATGAGTTTTTATTATTGCGCCAAATTAAGAATTATCAGATTTGTAACTCACACAGTAACTCATAAAATAATACGTTACTCTTAATGAGAACTAAAATCATTCATCATGTTTACTGCAATCTTTTTATTCATCTCCATGTTGTTGGCTCATATCGTTGATTATTTCCGCGAAGAGCATAAACACCATTGAATGTGTTTAATCGCTATTTATTATTCAAAAGCAGATAATACAGGTTTCCCTGTCCAGCAATCAGGAGTGGTAATGTTCAAAATTTTGGCCAATGTAGGAGCAGTATAATATGTTTCCACAGTTTCTGTTATTTCAAAGCCTTTCTTTATTCCTGCTCCTGAAATGATCCAGGGGATTTCTTTTTCTGCCAGACTTCCTCCTCCATGTCCTTTCTTTATTCCACCATGGTCGGCTGTAATTAGGATAACGGTGTTCTCATAGATACCTGCTTCTTTTAAGGCCTTGATAATGGCGCCTGTTATGGAATCGGCTTTGGCGATTGATTTATAATAATCCGGTGTAAAATGACCGATGGCGTGACCTGCATGGTCAACATGATCGAAGTGCAGGAATAAAAAATCAGGCTGTTTGTTTTTAATGCATTCAATTGCTTTATCAGCCGTTTCGTTTTCATCTTTTGTGTCCTGTAGTATCGTGAAGGCATTTGTTTCGGTAAGGCGGGCAAAGCCGTCCCAATCATGGTAACAAGTAATGTTTGCGTTTGCTTTTTGATTTCTCATTACACCAAAGATGGTTGGAAACAGTTTACCCTTTTCGCATCCGCAGAATGAACGGTTCTTTATCTTCTTTACTTCCCACTTGTTTGAATGTATGCTGTGATATTTTGGCGGAGCTCCCATTATCATGGAAGCCCAATTTGGGCTGCTTGATGTTGGCATAACCGCATGAGCATGTAATGTCCATGCTCCGTTTTTCATCAGTTCATTAAATACAGGAGTTTGGGAATTCCTGATACCTGCTGCACTCATCCCGTCAAAGCCAAGAACAATAATATGTTTTGCTTGCTGGCCAAATGCTGTAAATGCAAAGAGAAGTAAAAAGTAAATGAAGGTTTTTTTCATAAAACAAAGTTTTTCTAAAGGAAGGCTAATATATAATCAGTGACAAATTCTTCAGCGCGGCTTAACAAAAACATAATACGCCAGAAAAGATGCAGCCATTAAACCAAAGAATATTGCCGCAAGCATTGGATTATAAACCGACATGCTGATGATTGCAACTACTGCAATAACCAATGCAATGGTTGGAAACACAGGATAGAAAGGCGCTTTGAAAGGTCGTTCCAGTTCAGGCATTTTTCTTTTTAATTGAAAATACGAAATCATAGAAAGGATGTAAAGCGAGAGTGCGCCAAACGTAGCAATGGTAATAATGTCGCCTGTTTTGCCGGTGAAGAGGGCAATGATGCCAATTGCCATGTTAAAGATAAGTGCCATGGTTGGAGTTTTAAATCTCGGATTTATCTTTCCAAGAAAGGAGGGAGCATTTCCCGACTTGCCAAATTCATACGTAGCTCTTCCTGCGGCAAGCAGCAAACCATTGAATGATGCTACAAAGCCGAACAAACCAATCCAGATGAGCAGGTGATAGAACGCATCACTAACCGCAGGAATATGTTTGATGGCCAAAGGTAAAGGCGAATCGGAAATGTTTCCCTCGGCATCAAATACAACGGCTTCCCAACCGGCAACACCAACGGCTGAACTGAACGTAAGCATAGCAAGAATGGCAAGCGTAAACATGGCAGATGCAAAACCAATGGTTATGTTTTTCTGCGGATTGATGGTTTCTTCGGCAACGTTTGCAATGCCTTCCAGACCGAGAAAGAACCAGATGGCAAACGGAATTGCCATGAACACGCCTTCAATTCCGTTGGAAAAAGAGTTGATGGCAAGGTTCTCGAATTTGAAATGAGGCAGTGTAAAGCCAGAGAAAATCAATAACTCAACAACAGCCACAATGGTGATGAACAACTCAAAAGAAGCAGATTCTTTTACACCAAGAATATTTAAAGAGGTGAAAACAAAGTAGCAGAAGATGGCAATTCCAATAACAGGTAACTCGGGAAAGAGTAAATGAAAATAAGCTCCAATTCCAAATGCAATAGCAGGCGGAGCAAACACAAATTCTATGATTTGAGCCATGCCGGCTACAAAGCCAAGATGCCTGCCCAATGCTTTGTCTGCATAATCAAATGCGCCACCTGCTTTAGGTATGGCACAGGCAAGTTCGGTATAACACAAGGAGAATGTGATATACATAATCATGATAAAAAAAGTAGCAATGCCTAAACCAAGCGTTCCTCCTTTTTCCAGACCAAGGTTCCATCCGAAATACATTCCTGAAATAACATAGCCAACACCAAGCCCCCAGAGCATGAGTGGGCCAAGTGAGCGTTCAAGTTTTGCAGGTTGTTCCATGTTTTTATAATTAAAAAGGATATCCGATTCCCAAATTAAAAATCACCCGTTTCATCAAAATCGGTTCGCTCACGCCAATCCAGCGTTGGTTATCTGCTTCCGGTTTTCCGGGATTGTAAATTGGGTAAGCAGCATCCATACGAACGATGAAGAAGTTAAAGTCAAGTCGTGCGCCTACACCTGCGCCAAGAGCAATCTCTTTGTAAAAACGTTTAATATCCATTTCTGCACCGGGACGCTGCAGGTCTTTTTGGATAAGCCATATGTTTCCTGCATCGGCAAACACCGCCATCTTGAAATACTTGTAAATATCAAAACGATACTCCACGTTCATCTCTAATTTCATATTGCCAAACTGGTCAATGGAAGTTTGCAGTTCCTCGGGAAGCGAGCCCGGACCAAGGTTACGCGCTCTCCATGCCCGGATACCGTTGGCGCCACCACCAAAAAAACTGGCTTCGTAAGGCAACACTGAAAGATTTCCGTAAGGAGTTCCGCGCCCTGCGGCTAAACGCATAACAAAGGTGCTGCGTGAGTTGATAGCGATGTAGCGCCTGATGTCGAAATCAAATTTTATGTATTGCGCATACGGAATATTGAAAACGCGGTAGCTTCCGTTTTCATCCTGTTCTGCACCAATTATGCTACTTACAACCCAAGGAACATTTCCTGAAAATTCAACACTGGCTCTGAAATAGGTGAAGTTCTTTGCCTTATTTACTTCCTGATTATTGAAGATGTACGAATAAACTCCTGAGCTGGTAATGTGAGAAATAAAGGTGTTGCGCAGGAGGCGGTCGTTGATGCCATTGATTCGTTCAAGAAAAGCAGCGCTTTCATTGTAAATGTTTACAAAGTTGATTTCAATAGGGTTGGCAATCCAGCGCGTCCGTGCGCTTGCGCGCCATTCATAACCAAAGGTGGTGCGAAAAATGGTGCGCGTAAAATCGGGACGTTGCTGAAAGTCGTACGCCAGTTTAATCTTTGTTTGCGGACGGAAATATTGGGAGACTTTTATATAGCGTGCAGCAGGAAACAAAAAGCGTGGAATGGTAAGCGAAGCCTCCGGGCTTATTTGCAGGGTATTGAAGATGGGTGTTTTTTTATCATCGTCTGCATTGAAAATAACCTGTGATTCCAAACCGCCTTTTATACGCATCTCAAATGTTTCGGCACCTCTGAAAATGTTTTTGTTCTGGTAAACCAGATCGGCAAACAATCCGGGAAAGCCCCCTGTGTTGGTGCCCTGTGCTTCAAAAGAAAATGATTGGCGTGCAGCAGGAGTAAGCTGCACATAGCAATCCAGTTTATCGTTTTCTTTTTCCTCAAACTGTATGTTTATGAATTTGTACACCTTTAAACTGGAGAGTTGCTTGTAAGTGTTGTCAAGGCTTTTGGCAACATACAGTTCACCGTCTTTAAAGAAAACAGAACTCATCAGCAATTTGGGGTCAATGGTCCATTTCCGGTGGTAGGTAAGTGAGTACTTGTTATACACCAGTGTATCATACGTAACAACAGAAGTGCTTTTAGGATAATACTCGGTGTTCAGATACACCTTGCCGATTTTGTAGGGACGAAATTCTTTAGGGCTGTTGGTGGTATCAGGTCGTCCAAAATCTTTTTCAGAGTTGCTTCTTATCATCAGTGTAACTTCAACCTCGCGGTTACCAATGGTAGTGTCGGCCTGAAAAACAATGTTCTCGGTAGTGAAAAAATAGTAGCCTCTGTTTTTTAATTCTTTGGCAATGCGTTCACGTTCTTTCTGGAAAATATCCACATCGTAATTCATGCCGGGTTTCAACAGCGTATTGGTTGTATCAGGTCCTGCAATAATTGAATCCAACTCGGGATTATAAATGGAATACACAAAGTTTTTTACTGTGTAGGGAAGATGTGGTTTTATGTAATAAGTAACCTTTGCTTTCTTGCGTTTATACTCCACGCTGTCACTTATTTCGGCATTGAAAAAGCCTTTGTTCTTCAGGTAGATTTCAAATTGCTTGTGGGTGCTTTGGGTTAGAATGGAATCCAATACTGACGGAGCTTCGCCAATGCCCAGCAGCCATTCGCCAAAGCTTCTGCGGGCATCTTTAGGTTCTTTGTTTTTGGCAATCCGCTTTTCGTTTTTTCTGTCGCGTTTTTCTTTCAGTTCTTTTTTGCGCGCTTCCACTTTATCAAGGTCAACCAGATTGTAAACCCAAAGGTGAAAACGAATAAAACCTACAATTCTGCGGTTGGGCTTTTGACGGATGTATTTGTTCAGGTCTTCTTTATTTACTTTTCCGCTGTCGACTTCAATTTTGTTTTTTACCAGCAGAAATTCTTTGTCGCCAAGTTTGCGGGTGGCTCCGCAGGAAGAAAGCAGCAAATAGGAAGCAAGAAGTAAGACGCAGGACGCAGGACGCAGCAGTGATAATTTCTCCAATTTCTGTTTTCTGATTTCCAATGACTAAGACCTTACAACAATCAGCCCAAAAGTATAGCTTTGCGCTGTGCTAACCAATTCACAAATTAAACACATCCTTTCGTTAAAGCAGAAGAAATTCCGCACCGAACATCAACAGTTCGTTGTTGAAGGCGTGAAGGTGGTGAAGGAGTTACTCTCATCGCCTTACAAGGTAGATGCGGTGTATGCTCTGGGCGAAATTGCAGATGAACTTGCAGCAGTGTCTTCCATAGTTCCAACCATCATTACCGAAATGCAATTGCAGAAGATGAGCAATCTGGATACGCCTAATAATGTGCTGGCGCTGGCTTCCATTCCGCAATCATTCTTCAACTTTCTACAGGTTAAAGACAAACTATCGCTTGCTTTAGATACCATCAGCGACCCCGGAAACCTTGGCACCATCATTCGCACGGCTGCATGGTTTGGTATTGATACCATCATTTGCTCACCCAACACAACCGATGCATGGAACCCCAAAGCGGTGCAGGCTACCATGGGTGCCTTGTTCAGAACAAACGTTGTGTATGCCGATTTTAAAAAAGTAGTGGAAGAATACAACACTGCTAACGTTCCTGTATATGCAACCACGCTTGACGGCACGGATATTTATAAAACTACATTATCTGCAAATGGACTGATTGTTATCGGCAGTGAAAGTCATGGTGTTTCGCCTGACTTGTTGGCGCTGATTAATAAACGACTTCTTATTCCTTCCTTTTCATCAGGTGCTGCGGAATCGCTGAATGCTGCGGTGGCAGCGGGAATTGTTTGTTCCGAATTCAGGACAAGAGTGAAGTAAATTGTATACTTTTTTTTAGTTAATCTATCTCATTATTGAGTGATGGCGATTTTATTTCCATTCCCCTTTATGGAAATACTCCCCCCTTTGCATCTTTTTTACGAAGCACACAATAAAGTATAAAATACTCCGTTATCATAATAAGGTCTCACTAATTATTCATCTTAAAAACAAAACAAACCATGAAAATCAATTTAATCAGCGAGTGGGGTAATGTTGTTTCAAACGTGCGCAACAACATAGTCTTTGAGCACCGCAACCAAGCGTATGGAGCCTATTTCATACGGAGGGAGTATCCGCGCACTATTTTCTTTTCTCTTTTTGTTACCGTGTCGGTTATTGCGTTGGGTGTGGCAGGTTTAAAGCTGTCGAGTTATTTGTCTGCGAAAATTGTGGAGGTAATTGTGCCCGTAACCAACACACCTATTGAAATCATTACACCTGTTGAGCTAAAACCACTGGAAACCCCTCCGGTAAGAGTAGAACCCATGAAAACTCCTCCTCCTCCAAAAGGAACGGAGTTTACCGCACCCGTAGTTAGTGATGACAAAGAGAAGATTGAAGAAAAGCCCTTTTCTCAGGAAGAAATAAAACCCGGAAGAGTAGACGGAGTGGATAACGACAGCGCAGATTATATTCCTGAAATACCAAAAGGAACCGGAACGGTAGTAGCCATTGATACACTGTCAGACAAAGTGCTTGACTTTGTTGATGTCAATCCTTCTTTTCCCGGAGGAGAAGCCAAGATGTATGAATTCATCTCTGAGAAAACAAAATACCCGCAACAGGAAAAAGAGAACGGAATTTCAGGAATGGTGTATATAAGTTTTACCGTTGATAAAGCCGGCAAAATAAAAGATGTTGTTATAGAACGAGGTGTAACGCACGGCCCCAATCTTGCAAAAGAGGCGCAACGGGTAATCGGACTTATGCCTGAATGGAAGCCGGGAATTTATAAAGGACAAACGGTGTCGGTACGCTACCGTATGCCAATCAGTTTTGTGTTGAGGTAATTAATCAGGAAAAATAATCCAAATCGGTGCCAAGAGGGAGGTTCATGAGGTAATCAACTCCCTCTTTCACCGTCATTCCACTAAAAAGACATTTGTAAATAGTCTCTGTCATTGGCGCACGCGTTTTGGCACTGTGTATAAAAGCATTGGTAACCTTTACCGTGTTCACACCTTCGGCAACTTCATCCATGCTGCGCAATATGTCTTCAATCTTTTCGCCTTTTGCCAAACGAAAACCAACCGTAAAGTTGCGGCTCTTTTCGCTGGAACAGGTGGCAATCAAATCACCCACTCCTGCCAACCCGAAAAAGGCTTTAGGTTCACCGCCCATCAGTTTTCCGATGTGAACCATCTCTACCATTCCACGGCTGATTAACAAAGCGCGTGCATTCTCACCATATCCTAATCCGCTCAGCGCACCCGATGCAATGGCAATTACGTTTTTTAAAACGCCAGCCAGCTCCACACCTGTTATATCATGATTGCCGAACACCTGAAAGCGTGAACTGCGCAGCGCGCGTTGCCCTTCGCGTATTACTTCATCAAAGCGACTTGCAATAACCGATGCAGCGGGTTGTCCAAGCGCTATTTCGCTTGCAAGGTTTGGTCCGGCCAAACAACCTACACGCATTACCTCTGTTTCCTGCAAAATAATTTCGCTCATGGTGCGCACCATCTTGCGGTTTAGGAATGTTTTTTCTGTCAACGTTTCTCCTTGTTTCAGGCGCACATCAAGACCTTTTGTTCCATGAATCAAAATATGGTCGGGGCGCAGGTAAGGAGAAAACGTGCGTATCATTTCACTGAAACCGGACGAAGAAACCACCGGAAAGATTAAGGTACACGAAGAAGTTAGCTCTTCAATGTTGCTCGTTGGCTTTATGCGCTCGCTCATTTTTTGTCCGCGGTGAATGCGCTTCACCAAAATATTCTCCGCCACTTCGGGTCTGCGACTGTAAAGAATAACATCGCGGTTTTCGGCAAGCAAATTTGCTACGGCTGTGCCAAACACACCCGCACCAATCACCCCAACGGGCAGTTTATCAGATGTATTTTGCGAGTCCATATCCTTCTATGCGGTTGTGGTAAAAAAATAAAAGATTAAAATCTTCCGACATGATAAAGTCGTCTTTTGTTTTGTACAAAGGACGCTTGGCATCGTACATTCCCAGGTTTTTTATTCCTGTCTCAATTACTTTATCAATCTCGGGAATTTCCAGTTCGTGATACAAATGAACTTCGCCATTGGCTGCCATCTCGCGCAGGCGGTCAAGCAGACGCGAAACACCGTTGGTAAATTCAAGATACGTTAGTTTCTGATCCTCTTCGGGCAAACGAAGCACTGCATAAATATCTAATTTTTTGTGGCGTTTACGAATTAATTCAAATGCTACAAAAGCAACCACATGACTTGCAAAAACACGACTTTCGGAATGAAAACGTTTTACAATCTCATCGCCCAGCATCTTGGTGTATTCAGCATCACGCTGCGAATCGCGGGTAAAAGCACCGTTGGTCATAAAGTAGCGGCTGATGTCAATCTTCTCGTTGTTTTTGCCGATGCTGTTTCCTTCATTATCAACCGGGTTTCCGAACAGGTCAATACACTTACCAAAGGAAATAGAAATCTCAGAAGATTTAGTAAAGAACTTCAGCATGAACTTTGCCAGTTTGTACGATGTTGAATAATCATCATTCTCGCGAAAATAATGTTGTTGTCCTGTTCGTTTCAGGTGCTCGTCAATAAGACTGGGTGCTTCCAGCACAAAGTTGTAGTTAAACACCACCGGAATTACAAAAATCTTTGTTGCTTTTTCTTTGTCCTTTAAAAAGTTAAGGCGCTGTGCTTCCATAGCAGTGCCTAATAAACCTAATTTGAGTTTTGTTTCAATAGAACCGGAGCGTGAACGTGTTCCTCCCGGAAAAAACAAACTATTACAACCGCGCACCATTCCTATTGTTGAATAGGCTTTAAGTGTTTCGAGGTAAATCATGTTTTTCTTTCTGCGGTCAACTTTGTAAGCACCAAGTTTGTTCATGAAGAAGGCGAGAATACCAATTCCGAAAAGATTTAAACCGGCTCCGTAAAGAAAGGGGCGCAATCCAAGCGATGCAATGGCCCAGCCAATCATAATAGAATCAAGATTGCTGAAATGAGTAGGAACCATTACAAGAGTTCCCTTTTTAGCCAGCGTGCGAATGTGGTCTAAGTCGCCTTGCAGCCTTATCTTTTCGTGAAGGTTGTGACGCGTTTTCCAGAAACGTGAAATCCCTTTTCCTTCTGAGGCATTCAACAAACGAGCGAAACCGAATGTAGTGGCTTCTTTTGCAAAGTTATAAGCGGAAGGACTGAAAAATCCTGCGATCTCTTCGGTATAGCGGTCAATGATGCTTTCCAGAATGTTGTCTTCATTAAGGTCAGGTGTTTTTTCATTCTCCGGACTTAATTTCAACAACTTCTTTTTTACACCTTCCCAAAACGGGCCTTCGTCTTTTTTATCTGCCGCCCATGCATTTGTTTTTAAACGGATGCGCTCCAGATAATAGGTCTTAGCTAATTCTTCGTTTAATCCCTGGTTGGTTTTTGTCTGTTCTTTTGCAGCTTTGAAGGCGGCTTCTTTTACCTCTTTAAGAAATTCGTCACGCTCCTGCGTAAGCTTATAAATAGGCCATGTATTTACATCAGGAAACAATGGCTCATAAAGCCATCCTTTGCGTGTATGTTTTTGTTCTTCCAAAACAGCGGTTATCCTTTCTTTATTTTAAACGACCAGGTAATTAAAAAACGCGAAACTTCTGTTCCGTCAGGCATGGTGCCAACGCTTTCAATTGTTACCGAAACTTTTTCTTTTGTTGCAATTGCCTGATCAATTGCCGCAAAAATTTTCGCCCCTTCTGTGCAGGTGAAGGTAGTTAATTTATCTGCTTTTTTCGAGAACCCGCCTTCAACTTTAACAACCAACATTCCCATGTTGGCATTGCAGTTTTCTATTGCCAGCAGAGCCAAAACGCCTGTTGACATTTCAGCTGCCATTGCTTGTGCGGCAAAATAAATACTCTGAAAAGGGTTTTGACTGCGCCATCCATATGGAAGTGTTACTTCACAATTATCAACGTCTAGTTTTTTAATATTCAGGCCGCAGAAAAAAGCTGCAGGAAGTTTTATTAAAAGAAAAAGATTGAAGAGAAAGTAATTAAGAAATTGTTTGCGTTGTTTTTCTGCTTTTGCATTAAGCACAATTGATTGTTTTGGTTTTGTAAGTGTTTCCATTTCTCTTTGATTATATTGTCATTCCTTCTTTCAATCTCTCCGCATTCTCTGCATTTTGCAGCGCATTCATCATATCCTGAATATCGCCATTCATAAATGCCGGAAGGCTATGAATAGTCATTCCAATTCTGTGGTCGGTAATTCGGCTTTGTGGATAGTTATAGGTGCGGATTTTTGCAGAACGGTCGCCTGTTGAAACCATAGTTTTACGCTTTTTAGCAATGGCATCGTTGTGTTTCTGCAATTCCATTTCGTAAAGCTTTGTTCGCAGCATAGCCATAGCACGTTCGCGGTTCTTAAGCTGACTGCGCTCAACCTGACATACCACCACAATGCCCGAGGGCTTGTGGGTAAGCATCACTTTTGTCTCCACTTTATTCACGTTTTGTCCGCCTGCTCCACCCGAACGTGCGGTTTGCATATCTACATCGGCAGGATTTATTTGCACATCAACTTCCGTTGCTTCGGGCAATACAGCTACTGTAGCGGCAGAGGTATGAACCCTTCCCTGAGCTTCAGTGGCAGGCACCCGTTGCACACGGTGAACGCCTGATTCGTATTTCATCTGTCCGTAAACGCCATCACCTGTTACAAACATGATAACCTCTTTGTAGCCACCGGCTGTTCCGTCCGAGCAGTCAATCAATTCCACTTTCCAGCCACGTTCTTCGCAGTAGCGGGTATACATGCGATACAGTTCTCCGGCAAAAAGACTGGCTTCATCACCACCCGTTCCAGCACGAATTTCAATCGTTGCATTCTTTTCATCCTCGGGGTCTTTTGGTATCATCATCAGGCGCACTTCTTCTTCTATCACCAATTTGCGCTCTTCCATTTCGGTCAGCTCCAACTTGGCGAGGTCAAGAAATTCCTGATCTTTTTCATTGTTCAGAATTTCTTTGGCATTGGCAATATTCTTCAGCAGTAAATCGAATTCCTTGTAGGCATTGGCAATGGGTTCAAGGTCGCGGTAATCCTTATTCAGCTTCACATAGCGGGTCATATCGCCTACCACATTCGGGTCGCCCAGCTGAATGCCGATGTCTTCCCAGCGTTTGTATATATCTCTTAATTTATCCAGCATTTTTTCTTCAATGAGGCGCAAAGATAATTTTTTACTGCTTTGTGCGTTAGTGAGGATAGAACAACAACAAATGAAATAATTACCTTTGCCACCTTATGAATTTTTTCTCTTTCATATTCAGTAAAAGCTTTTTGAAGCATCTTGGCATTGCGCTTGGTGTCTTTATTGCGCTAATCCTGGTTATTGTCTTTGCATTGAATGCCTATACCGAGCATGGTGAAACCATTGCTGTCCCCGACCTTTCAGGATTGAAAAAAGAGAACCTTGAAGCAACGCTCAGTCCGCTTAATCTTAAGTATGCAGTCATTGATTCTGTTTACGATAATAAAAGACCGAAAGGCTCCATTGTTGACCAAACGCCTGTACCCGGCTTTCATGTTAAAGCCGGAAGAACGGTTTATGTAACGGTAGTTGCCATGCAGCCGCAGCGTGTTAAAATGCCTAATCTGGTTGACCTTACCCTGCGTCAGGCAACACAGCGATTGGAAACCTACGGATTGAAAGTGGGTAAAACCTCATACCAACCTGATATTGCCAAAAATGTGGTGCTGAAACAATTGTGGAAAGGCAGAAAGATTCATCCCGATAGTCTTATCGTTAAAGGTTCTTCCATAGAATTGGTGTTGGGTGACGGATTGAATGATTCTGAAATACCGATGCCGTATTTCATTAACCTTACACCTGAACAGGCAGAGGAAGCTATTAAATCAGGTGCATTGATAAAGGGTGCATTTATATTTGATGCTGATGTAAAAGACAGTCTTAAGTCCCGTGTTTACAAACAACGTCCTGCTTACAGTTCTAATTCAGTCATTAAAATAGGTGATCCTGTTGATTTGTGGTTTACCGAAAACGAAGATAAAATTGAATACGACCCTTCTCTTCACAACAATCCGATTGATGACGGTGAGGAAATGAAAGAAGGCAGTGATGATAACTACGATGAATAAAAAAAATCTATTCCTGTTTCTTTTGGTTTTTGCACTGCCCATTGCGTTGTTTTCGCAGGAAGTATTGCTTGACCTAGAGGTAAACCCTGTTTTATTCAGCAAGCATACTGCTTCTGAAAAAAGCATCATGAATAATCAAGAGTATTATATCCTTGACACATTAAACCTTCCTTTTATTGATGATTTCTCAACTAATAAACTAAAACGTTATTACAATTGGGAATATATTGCGCCAACTGATTCGATGGCTATTCGCTGGACATTGAATGGCGATACATTGGCTACAGCAAACGTATCCGAAGACACAACCTATCATTATTACTACCGACTTGATTCGGTGCTGAATGACACGCTTTTTGTAAACATTGTAAACGCCAGGCTAGATAGCGCAATAGCGCTGTCTGCTTACGAAGTGGTTTTTCATAATGGCGCGAATCCTTTTGTTCCCAATGAAACAGTGAGTTACTGGCCAACCGAAGAGTTTTATACTTTTTATGACAGCCTTGGAACTATTTTAGATAATTCTACTACAGCAGTTACTTTTCTTACCCTTGAGAACAGCAATGACACCGTAAAAGTTTATCAGCCTGATGCAAACGCATTGTGGATTGATAATTATGCTTTCATAAATTCTACTTATCCTTATTACCCACCTTCGGTTGGAGTGGCAACATTAGATGGAGTTGATGAAACCGGAATGCCTTATAATTTTGCAACCGGACTGCCCTACGGAGTTGCAGACCATCTTACTTCAAAGCCTGTTAATCTTGAAGTTTATGAGCCTGCGGATTCGGTGTACTTTAGTTTTTTTTACCAGTCTCAGGGTAGAGGAAACGCACCGGAACAAAATGATTCGCTCATTCTGCAATTCCGAACATCAACTGTTGATTGGACAAATATCTGGAATGCTGAAGGTGATGAATTGCCAGCTGACAGCATGTTTAAACAGGTGATGATTGCGGTAACAGATACAGCATGGTTTGAAAACAGCTTTCAGTTCCGTTTTCGCAACTATGCAACACTATCAGGTAATGTTGACCACTGGCATATTGATTATGTGCGTTTTAGTAATGCACGCAATTTTGCCGATACGGTTTATGAAGATGTTGCGTATGTGTATCCTGCTTATTCATTATTAAATGAATTTCAGGCTATGCCATGGAGTCATTTTTTAGTTGACCCTGATTCGTTTATGAATGATACCTTATTGCTGAGCTTTCATAATAATTTGAATGCTGTAAAAAATACAGGCTACCGTTGGAAAGTTTTTGACGAAACAGACACTGAAATTTTTGACAAAAACGGAGGTAGTAAAAATTACAGTGCAAATGTTTTCTGTCAAAACATTGACACGTTTTGCGACCCTACTGACCCACTTTCTATGGAGCCCGATTTTGCATTTACTTTTCCTGATAATGGAAACGATAGCGCAACATTTGAAATTATTGCCAGTCTTGCTACAAACCCTGATAACATAAAAGACAACGACACGCTGCACTACGACCAGATTTTTCATAATTATTATGCCTACGATGACGGTACCGCAGAAAATGGTTATGGTTTAGAAATACAATCACCGACAGGAGCTTCAATGGCAGCTTATCGTTTTAATATGATCAAGCAGGATACACTGCGTGGTGTAAGGTTCTATTTTAATCCTCAGTTGGAAGATGTTTCACAAAAACTTTTCAGTCTTATGGTTTGGACAGGTGGTGAAACACCGGAAACATTGGTTTATCAGAATGATTCGCTCTCACCCGCTTATTCACCGGGCTTAAATTATTTCCGCACCTATGCTATTAATGATACTGTGTTATTACTTCCCGCAGGTAACTTCTTTGTAGGTTGGATGCAACTCACTAATTACCGTATGAATGTTGGTTTCGACCGCAACCTGACTGCCAACGAGAATATGTTCTACAATATTCTGGGTGGTGGCTGGTTGCAATCACAATTGCCGGGTGCCTGGATGATTCGCCCTGTCTTTAGCAGCGATACACTTCCGGGTGATGTATTCTCTATTGAAGAAAATTTGGTGCTGAGCGATTTTAATGTATTCCCAAATCCTGCATCGGATGAGGTGTATATTGTGGCTATGAACGAAACAGGAAACAGCAATGACTACCTGCTGAACATTTTTAACAGTACCGGCAGTATGGTAAAACAAGTTTCATATTTGCCGCGTTCGGTTAATATTTCTGAAATGGCACCCGGTTTTTATTTCATTACAATTCAAAACAAAGAAACACAGGAACAGAAAACCTATAAGCTGATAATCAGCAGGTAATCCGATTCTGTTTTGTCACCCTGAGCTTGTCGAAGGGTTTTATTTAAAACTAAGGCTTCGACAAGCTCAGCCTGACATAATTCCTAAATAATATATGATTAACCAAACTGAAGATATTGATTTAAACGAAGACGAACAAGACGAACTTTTTGAGCATCATCGTCTGAAAGCAGATAAGGGTCAGGAACCTTTGCGCATTGACAAGTTCCTGATGAACCGTCTTGAAAGTACTTCGCGTAACAAAATTCAGAACTCGGCTGAGGCAGGGAATATTCTGGTGAATGATGTTGCCGTAAAATCTAATTACAAAGTGAAGCCGGGTGACGTTATCAGCATTGTGCTGGCTCATCCGCCTCGCGATAGAACTATTATTCCGGAGAATATTCCGCTGAATATTGTTTATGAAGATGATGTGGTGGTGGTGCTGAACAAACCTGCAGGTTTGGTTGTGCATCCCGGCTATGGAAATTATTCGGGAACGTTGGTGAATGCCTTGGTGTATTATTTTAAAGATTTACCCAATCAAAATCAGGAAACTCCGCGCCCGGGATTGGTGCATCGTTTAGATAAAGATACTTCGGGAATTATGATTGTGGCGAAAAATGAATTTGCAATGACTCATCTTGCAGGACAATTCTTTGACCGCACTACCAAACGCGTTTACAATGCCTTGGTATGGGGTGATTTTGAAGAAGACAGCGGAACAATTGAAGGCCACATCGGCCGCAGTCTGAAGGACCGTAAGATAATGGCAGTTTTTCCTGAAGGAGACTATGGAAAGCACGCTGTTACACATTACAAAGTGCTGGAACGTTTTGGATATGTTACCCTGATTGAATGTAAACTGGAAACAGGTCGTACACACCAGATACGTGCGCATCTGAAACACATAGGACATCCTTTGTTTAATGATGTTACCTATGGTGGCGACAGCATATTGAAAGGAACAACATTCCAGAGATACCGTCAGTTTATTGACAACTGTTTTGAGTTAATGCCGCGTCATGCGCTTCATGCAAAGTCATTAGGTTTTGTTCATCCGGTAACTAAGAAAGAATTATTTTTCGATTCGGAAATCGCCTCGGATATGCAAGCTGTTATTGATAAATGGAGACATTACATTAAATATGAAAAATGAAATGATTAGCTAATTAGCTAATCAGCTAATTGATTCATTATGATTTCTTATCCTCCTAAAATTCTTATCGCCTGGGGCGAAGCTATCAGCGGCAACAAACCGATTAAGGAATGGCTCCTCGCAAATGGTTATAAAGAACTGGGATTATTTGTACATGCTTTGAATAACCAGCAGGAAGCGCGGGACTGGCTGATGAAAAATAAGTTCCCGCATCTAATGGCAGTAATACGCGGCATAGAAGGCGAGGAGAAAGCTGTTAAATGGTTAGAGCAATACAATCTTAAACCCCTTGCCAAAGTTGCCCTTGCAGGCGATGGGAATCAAGTTGCCTTAAACTGGCTGATAGAAAATAATCACCGCGAACTGGCTGTTATTGCTCAGAAAATAAAGATTGTAAAAGATGATATTGAGCAGAGAAATAATGATGTGCATTCAATAAGTCCGGATTGAGTATGGGGGATTTCTACAAAACAACGTTTATAGTAATTTTACCCGGTGCTGAAATCGCTCCCGATTCTGTTTCTTTTGCTTTTGCCTGTTGCATTAATTGCGCAAACAGGCAACAAGCGCTCGCTTGAGGTAAATGCTGCAAAAGACAGCATACAACTCGACACCCTTAGTATTATTCCTTCATCATTTAAAGTTGCTTTTACCAATGGTTTTAAGTTAGATACAACACTTTACAAGTTAGACTGGGGAAGCGCAACCTTAATTCTGCTCAAAAAAAAATGGCAAACAAATATTCCTGAAACACCCACGATTAAACTGGAATACGAAGTTTTTCCTTACAACTTCAGTAAAGATTATTATAACAAAAGCATTGATAGTTTATTAAAGCCACAGACAAAAGGTGTTCCCAATCCTTTTGCTGTAACCATTGACAAGAATGCGGCTGACGATATTTTCAGCATGAGCACGCTGAACAAAAACGGAAGTATTTCACGAGGATTAACCGTTGGCAATAATCAGGATGTTGCTATCAGCTCCAGTTTAAATTTGCAGTTGTCTGGAAACATCAGCGAGAATATAGGAATTCTTGCTGCGATTACCGACAATAATATTCCTATTCAGCCCGAAGGAAATACACAGCAGTTGCAGGATTTTGACCAGGTGTATATCCAGATTTTCAGCGA
Source organism: Chitinophaga pinensis (assembly GCA_945870105.1). Lineage (GTDB taxonomy): Bacteria > Bacteroidota > Bacteroidia > SXHM01 > SXHM01 > SXHM01. The sequence goes on along the minus strand of CAMBRL010000034.1, from coordinate 5,002 downwards.
CAGTACACGATTGACAGCAGGTGATTTTCAACTGCGCAAGCCGGAAGGGTACTTTATGAATTTCTACAAACGTGCGCAAGGATTGAGTGTTACGCATGGTTTTGGTTTGATTAATTCAAGCGACCCAAATAAGAAAATACCGAAGATGCGTGTTACGGGAAGCGGTGCTATTTCGCGCGGAAAGTTTGCACGAAACATCATTCAGGGAATTGAAAGTAATCAGGGGCCGTATCGTATGCGCGGAAATGAAAATGAGATTTTTATCATTGTTCTTGCAGGGACAGAGAAGGTGTACATTGACGGACAATTGATGATACGCGGGCAGGAGAACGATTATGTAATTGATTACAACACGGCTGAGGTTACGTTTACTCCCAAGCAAATTATTACCAAGGACAGACGCATTATTGTTGAGTTTCAGTATTCGGATAAAAATTATGCGCGTTCACTTTTTCATTTTGGTGATGAGTTTGAATACGACAAACTTAAACTGCGCTTCAACTTTTATTCGGAGCAGGATAGCAAGAACCAGCCGCTGTTGCAGGATTTGGATGATACACGTAAACAAATTCTTTCTGATGTGGGTGATAGTCTTCAGTTGGCTGTTGTTCCTTCGGCCGATACTTCAACGTTTAATAACGAACAGGTTTTTTATGAATTGAAAGATTCAACCATTGCCATCAAAGGAAATACGAACACTTACGACAGTATTTTTGTGTATTCAACCAATCCTCAAAAAGCAAAATATCAATTGCGTTTTTCTGATGTAGGACAGGGGAATGGAAATTACAGGCAAGTAGCGAGCACTGCAAACGGCAAGGTTTTTCAATGGTTTCAGCCCGACACTGTCACAGATGCATTGCAGGGGAATTACGAGCCAGTTGAAATTCTGATTGCTCCTAAACTTAATCAGATGTTTACGTTTGGAGGTGATTATATTTTTTCTGAAAATGCAAAGTTGACATTGGAAGGTGCAATGACCAACACCGACTTAAACCGCTTCTCATCAAAGAATAGTAACGATGATGTGGGTTATGCAGGGCGACTTGTTTACGATCATATTATTCCACTGGGCAAGAAAGATTCGCTTACAGACAAACGCTGGAAAATCCTTACAGGTTTGAGTTATGAATATACCAACAAGAACTTCCGTTTCATAGAGCGTTTCAGGAATGTGGAGTTTGACCGCGACTGGAATTTACGAGATGACAAGACGGTGCAAGAGCAACACATCACGGGCGGCAAACTTGGTTTTCGTAAATACGGAATAGGGGAGATGGTTTATGGCGTAAATTCATTCATCAATGGAAATACCTTTAGTGCTTTACAGAACACACTTACTGCCAAACTTGCTTACCGCGGTTTCAAACTGGATTTTCGGGGAAGTCTCATTAATTCTAAAGGAACTGAAAAGGATTTTACTTACAAGAAATACATTGGCACATTTTCAAAAACTATTCGCTGGTTTATGCTCGGTATCCGCGATGAACTGGAGGATAACCGCAGTTATGTAAACTCAGGTGATTCACTGCTGACTGCAAGTTTCTATTTCAACGACCGCACTTTTTTTGTTCAGAATTCCGACACATCAAAAAATAAATTCAACATCAGTTACAGGCGCAGGATGGAGAAACTTCCTCTGAACAATGACCTTGAGCGTGCAACGCTGGGTGAGAATGTTGCCTTCACAACAGAACTGGGCAAAACACAAAATAGTTTGTTTAAAAGCAGTGTTACTTACCGTAAGCTCACCATTCTTGATTCGCTGCGGACTACTCAACGTGCAGACAACAGTCTTATCAGTCGCTTAGAATATACTTTTGGATTATTTAAAAGCGCGATAAGTTCCACCACGTTTTATGAAATTGGTTCGGGCTTGGAAGCAAAGAAATCATTCTCTTACATCAGTGTTACCAACGGTCAAGGTCCTTACATCTGGATTGATTACAACGACAACAACATTAAAGAACTAAATGAGTTTGAAATAAATCCTTTTCCCAACACAACCGACACTACATACCTGCGTGTGTTTGTTCCAACTAACGATTATGTGAAAACACATTCCAACGCTTTTAATGAAGTGTTTAACATCAATCCTTCAGTAGTGTGGGGAAGTAAAACCGGAGTGCGTAAATTTCTTTCACGCTTTGCAAATCAGTTTGTGTATCGAATTGATCGTGAAACGCAGCGCGATGCCATTGAGAATATATTTAATCCCTTCGTCAGCGCGGTGTCGGATACAAGTTTGCTCACGCTCAATTCATCGTTCCGGAATACGTTCTTTTTTAACCGCAGCAGCTCGAAATTCGGAGTTGACTACAGCTGGCAGGATAACCGTAGCAAAACATTATTGACAAACGGTTTTGAATCGCGTACCAATAAAAGTCACGGTATTCGCAGCAGGTGGAACATTACCCGCAAATTTACGCTGAACGTAATTTATAACAACGGAACAAAAACAAGCACATCGGAATATTTTAACGCCAACAATTTCATCATCAATTACAATGAAACAGAACCGAAACTGTCGTTTCAGCCGAGTGCGGCATTTCGTGTAAGTGTGCAATTCAAATACGTGGAGAAAAAAAACAATGTTGATTATGGCGGACAGAAAACATTTATTCGTAATCTGGGAACAGAGGCAAAGCTCAATATTCTTTCAAAAGGCAGTATTCTTGCCAACTTCAATTACATCATCAATAATTTTAACGGAGAACAAAATAGTCCGCTCGGGTTCGAGATGCTGGAAGGTTTAAAAACAGGACAAAACTTTACATGGGCACTTTCAGGTCAAACAAAACTGAATAAAAATATGCAGTTGAATATTCAATACACAGGCAGAAAATCTGAAGGTTCAAAAACGGTGCATACAGGCAATGTGCAGGTGAGGGCGTTTTTCTGAGGCTGAATTTGCTTTTCTTTGTGCTCCTCAATTATTTCAAATCCCAGGAATGAAAAAACTTTTTAGCACATTCTGCATTCTGCATTCTGCATTTTGCATTTCATTTGCGCAACACATCACCCATGGTCCGGTAACAGGTGGATTAACTGCAAACAGCGCACGTATGTATTTACGCACCGATGCGGCAATGTCTTATACCATCGAACTTTCGGAATCTCCAAGCTTTACTTCTGTACTAACTTTTAGTGACAGTACCCGTCCTGAACTGGATAATTCACGCATTGTTACTGTAACGGGTTTGCAGTCTTACACCAAGTATTATTACCGTGTTATCATTGACGATATTGAAGAAGAGCGTTCGGGTTATTTCACCACGTTTCCTGAAGAGGGAGTCAAAGGAAATTATGTGCTCACAACAGGCTCGTGTCAGGAAACCTCCAACATGGATGTGTTTGACCGTATGCAGGAACTGGAACCCATCATGATGTTGCACACCGGTGATTTTACGTATCCTTCGTACCAGATGAATCAGGATTATCCTGAGAATTATGTGCGTGCGCAGGAAAGCTGGAGAAGACGCTATAATGAAGATCGTATGAAAGATATGTTGCTCACAGTTCCTATTGATTATGTTGCCGATGATGATGATAATTACAATGGCAACTGTGCAAATTACAGAACAGGAATTACGTTAGACACTTCTTCCGGTGAAGTGGTGAACGGTTGGACATTAAATCCCGTTCCACAGGGAGCGCGCGAAAACTGGTTTAAATCATACATGGAGTATTTTCCTGGTTATACTATTGTGGATACATCGGAAGGATTATACCATAGTTTTAAACTGGGCAATGCCGAATTCTTTTTCATAGATACACGTGCTACTTCAAGTCCTGCGGCTGAAGCCTACAGTTATGATTCAACTTCTAATGTGTGGAGTTTCACCCCTGACACCAACCACCGAATTTTGAGCGTTAATCAAATGAACTGGCTGAAAAACGGTTTGCAAAATTCAACTGCTGATTGGAAGTTTATTGTTGGTGGTGTGCCGTTCAACAAGTCGTTGCGAAGGCTAATTAACTTTGGGCTTGCCGCACAATCTTTTACGTTTGATTTGAATGGAGAGCGCGGGTCAGGTTTCCGCCTGGCGGCAAGCTTTTCAGACTATTGGGCAGGTTATCCGCATCAGCAGGAAGAGCTGCTGAACTTTATCGCCAGCAATAACATTAAAGATGTAATTTCCATCAGTGGTGACACACACCACAATGTTATGGATGACGGCACCAACTCAGGACTTCCCGAAATGAATGCAAGCGGACTGAGTGTTACCAATCTTCAATTGGCCTATTGGATTGACTATTATGGTCAGCAATTAGGACAACCGCACGTGAAGGATTCGCTTTGGAATGGCGGAGGTAACGGAGTGGAAAATATGAATTTTAACAATGCATTCGGAAAGATTGAAATCTTTGAAGACGACTCGGTGCAGTTGTGTATTATTGATTATGAAGGAACCACCATTTCGTGCATGACCATTAAAAATTCTACCATTGCTTCGGTTGATGAAACAGCAGGAGCTGCAAGTAAATTTGATATTCTTGTTTATCCAAATCCATCGGATAATCTTTTTACCATTAAGCTTCCTGAGAACTATTTACTAAGCGGAAAAGAGAAGTGCCGCATTACGGACATCAACGGCAAGTTAGTTTCGGTTATTGATATGGAGAAAGAAAAAGGTGCTAATACCTTTAACATTTCAATGCAGTCATCACCCGGAATTTATCTCTTGGATTTTAATTCAGGGAAAAAGAAAGTGCAGAAGAAATTAATGGTGAAATAATTTTCTGATAATTAAAACAAACAGGTTGCATGATCAGCATTTATAAATATGTGTTGCGCCTGCTGTTGTTCTGGCTCTGTGTTCTCTGTGTCAACCGCATTATCTTCCTTGTTACAACGCTTCATTTTGTTGAAGGTGCATCGTATTCCGAAATAGCCTACTCATTGGTTTCCGGCCTTCGCCTCGACCTTTCAACCGTTTCGTATTTTGTAATTATTCCTTTTCTTTTTGCATTTATTTACAGCATTACACAAGCTACGTTC
>CAMBRL010000033.1 GCA_945870105.1 Chitinophaga pinensis | reverse complement strand
TAAGTGCGAAAAAACACTACTGCTATGAGCTTTAAAATCACACAAATTCTCACTCCTGTTGATTTCTCTGAAACCTCACAGGAAGCCTTGGAACACGCCATCTTTATGGCTAAAATATTTAAGGCAAAACTATTTTTTGTTCACGTAATTGAGCCCTCAAGCTACCAGTTTGAGATGAGTGAAATGGTTACGCTCAATAATAAAATCAAGAAACTGGCCTACGATAAATTAGATGAACTGGCAGCAGCTGTTCATGTTGAGCATGGCATTTATAAGCCCGAAATTTTAATTGAGTCAGGCAATATTTCTACTCAGATTGTAGAGGCTGCAGATAAAATAAAAGCAAGCATTATTGTAATGGGAACGCATGGCGTTTCAGGCTTTGCTGAGTTTTTTATCGGAAGCAATGCTTACAAAGTAGTTACTCAGGCAGCATGTCCGGTACTTACGGTGCAAAGGCATGCATCAAAAAGTGGTTTCAGGAATATAGTGCTGCCTATTGACGGTTCTCACGCCTCGCGTCAGAAGGTGAAATATGCTGTTGAATTTGCAAAACATTATGGCTCAGTAGTGCATGTAGTAGAACTTATTCCTGATAAGGAACCGGGAACGCTTCATAAATTTGAAGTGATAAAAAAACAGGTAAACGAGTATTTAGATGCTGCAGAAATTCCTAAAAAGAATAAGTTACTTGTTGGCGAAAACTTTGCAAAACTGGCAATGAAATATGCCAACGACAACGATGCTGATTTAATTATGATTATGACCGAACAGGATGAAAGCCTTACCGGTTTTATCATGGGACCTTCGGCACAGCAGATTGTAAATCATTCGCAGGTGCCGGTGCTGAGTATTACCCCTGAGGAAACGTATATTCCGATTGGAGGAATGTAATTTCTGTTAAAGCCTGATTCCAATCATCAGTACATCGTCCACCTGATCCAGTTTGCCTTTCCAGCTTTCGAACGTATTTACTAATGCTGTTTTCTGATCTTTCATTTCAAGCAGATGTATTTTCAGAAGCAATTCACGTAGCTGACTGTATTTAAATTTCTTTCCATCTGCTCCACCAAACTGGTCAGCAAAACCATCAGTAAAAATATAGATACAATCATTCGGCTGAATTTTTTCTGAATGGTTGGCAAAGGGTTGTAATTCATCTTTACTATAAACACCAACCGGAAACCGGTCGGCTTTTACTTCAATCAATTCGTTGTTACGAATAATGTATAGAGGATTTTTTGCGCCTGCATATTCCAGCATGGAAGTGCTTTTGTCGAAGCTGATAAGTGCTATATCCATCCCGTCTTTGGTATCGCTGCTTGCATTGCCTTGTTTAAGCGAGTTGATGATTCCGTTGCGCAGCGCATTAAGAATTTCACTCGGCTGCGTTATTCCTTTTTCAGAAACAATTTCGTTCAGCAATGTGCTGCCAAGCATTGCCATAAAAGCACCCGGAACTCCATGTCCTGTGCAGTCGGCAGAAGCAACAATGATTTTATCATTGCGTTTTGTGAACCAATAGAAGTCACCGCTTACAATATCTTTTGGATGATAATAAATAAATGAATTTTGAAAATGCGTTTCAAACAAGCCGGGTGCAGCCAGCACCGCATCTTGTATTCTGCGGGTATAAATGATGCTATCGGTAATGTCTTTGTTTTTTGCTTCAATAATTTCTTTTTGCGCAACAATTTCCGCTGTGCGCTCTATCACTTGTTTCTCTAACTGAACATTTATCTGGTCGGTCAGGCGGTTCATTTCCTGCAACTGTTTCAGTGTTTCGGCCTGTGCTTTTTCTTTCTCTTCCTGCAACTCGCGGAAACGTTTTACCATAGAGAACGACAGAAAAATAACTTCCATTCCGTTACCCAGTTTCAAACTGTTTTCGGTAAGAAAATTATTGGGAATAAGGCTGAGGTTGTTGAGAATAAAAACAATTGCGCCAATAGTTAGAAATATAAATGCAATTGTAAAAAGTCGCGTTACCGGAGCTCCTTTTTTATGACGAAGCCAGACAGTATAAAGAAAAATAAGTGTTGCTAAAAGACTAAAAATATTTACCAGCGGAAACACTAGTTCATAGATAAATCCATTGAACATACTCATGCCAAAAAACAAAAATGCCAGTATAATGATGATGTTATAAACGTAGGTAGTCAGTTTTGGAAAATGCGTTGCTGTATCTAAGAACTCTTTAGCGTAGTTGGTAACAAAAAACAAAGTCATACTGGCACTAAATAGCACAATATGACTCGCCATCCACGGATTGTTGGGAAAGAAATATTGTGCTGAGAGTCCATCAAGTGAGAATTGCAGCAAAGCAATACTAAGCACATAAAATACGTAGTAAAAAAATACGCGTTGCCGCATAACCCAGAAGAAATAGAAATAGAGCAGGAAAACAAACAGCAACATGCCATAATAAATGCCCATAAAATATTGTTCGGCATAATCACGTTCACGAAACTTCTCTGTTGTGCTTATTTCTAAAGGCAGGTTTATTACTTCACCATCGCTGCCCAACAACATATAAAACTGACTTTCCATTCCCGGGTAAAGTCTGATTTGAAAAACAGTGTTACGGTGCGGCACATCTTTTTCTTCAAACGGAATTCCGTCACCTGAAATTTTTATTGTATAGACGCCATTTGTATCAGGCAAATAAAGCTGGGCAAGATTGGTAATCGGTCGTGCCGTTCGAATGAAGAAATTTTTAGCTGCATTGCCTTCATAACGTATGTTAAACTTTACCCAATAGTTGGAATTGGTAAATTGAAGATTGGTATTGTCAAGAGTAATGGGTGAAAAAGAAAAACTGTCTGGATTATTTTTCAGTTCGTCAAACGTGAGTTTGTGTGACTTGTCTTCGAGAATCCATGCACTTTTTGCAATGGAGCGACAGCCTTCAAAATCATGATTAATAACAACAACAGGGTTTTCCTGCGCAAGCAGAAAAAGAGAAAAGATAATTAAAAGAGTTGTTAACGTAAATCTGTGCACCATAAAACCTATCATTGAACGTAAACCGTTGGATTAGGTTTATTATTTCGAACGCGGGTGGAATTGTATAATGGCATCTCTCAGATAGCTTCGGTCAAGATGCGTGTAAATCTCAGTGGTGGTAATGCTTTCGTGTCCCAGCATTTCCTGTACGGCACGTAAATCCGCACCGCCTTCAACCAGGTGCGTTGCAAAAGAATGGCGGAAGGTATGCGGACTGATACTCTTTTTTATTCCCGCTTTTTCAGCTAATGTTTTCAAAAACAGAAAAACATACACCCGGGAAAATTTTGTACCCCGTTTATTCAGAAACAAAATGTCTTCGCTACCTTTTTTAATCTGAATGTGGCAGCGTACATTATCCATATAAGTTTTTACCTGCTTGGCAGCCATACCTCCCAGCGGAACAAGCCTTTCTTTATTGCCTTTTCCGAGTACACGGATAAAACCAATATCAAAATGAATGGAACTTATTTTCAAATTTACCAGCTCCGAAACACGCAGGCCCGAACCATACAACACTTCAAGCATGGCCTTGTTGCGCTCGCCTTCAGGTTTGCTTAAATCAATCGTGTTTATCACTAATTCTATTTCTTCAATGTTGAGTGTATCGGGTAGTTTACGACCTGTCTTTGGTGATTCAAGCAGTTCAGTCGGGTTGTCTTTAATCAGGTCTTCAATTAAAAGATACTTGTAAAATGCTTTCATGCCCGAGATGATGCGTGCCTGACTAGTGGCACTCATTCCGATATCGTTTATCTCACCGATAAATTCGCGCAGTTGTTTTAAGGTAATTTTTTCGGGTGGAAGTTCCCAGCCTTTTGTCTCGCCAAAACCATAAAGCTGGGTAACATCGCGCACATAACTTTCAACCGTATTGGGCGACATGGAGCGTTCCAGTTTCAGGTAATTCTTAAATCCGCTGATAGCCGCTTTCCAATCCATACCTGCGAAATTAAAAACATTTACTCGAAACGGCTGAGTCAACGCTAATTCGTAATATATTTGCACCTCATTCCCAACCCCTTATTATCATGAAATACATTTTTTCGCTTATCGCGCTCTTGATTTCGATTGAATCATTCAGCGTTACTCCCGACCCTGATGCACCTTATCTGGTAAGCTACAACCTTGTAAAATCGCATACAAAGCAAACGCTTAATGCGATGTGGAAAGACAAAAAAGTTCCCAAAATTGCACTACCTGTTCACTATGGTGTTGATATCTACGAAATCATTTACCGTGTAAAATGGATTGACGGAACATGGAGAAATGCATCCGGAATTTATTTTGTTCCTAAAACAGAAAAAGAAGTTCCGTATATGATGTTTGGTCACGGCACTCAAATTCAAAAAGGAAGAGATATTTCGGATGGCGATTCACAACAGTTTATTTGTCTGGCACACGCTACAGATGGCTACGCAGCTATGTTTCCCGATTACTACGGAATAGGAAAAGGCGAAGGAAAACATTTGTATCAGCATGCATGGAGTGAGGCACACGCTTTTATTTACATGCTGTATGCAATAGATGAATTGAACAAAAAATTGAGCGTAGAACACAACGGTCAGTTGTTTCTTACCGGCTATTCACAAGGTGGACATGCTTCCTTTGCCGCTCACAAATATTTGCAGGAATTGAACGACCCGCGCTTTCAGGTTACTGCTTCTTCACCTATGTCGGGAGCGTATGATATGACCGGTGAGCAGGAGAAATATATGTTTCAGGAATATCCCCGTCCTTTCTATCTTCCGTATCTTATTTTGTCTTATCAGGAAGCTTATAAAATTCTTCCAACTGCTGATATTTACACTGCATTCAGACCGCCTTTTGATTCATTGTTCCAACCTTTCTTTGAGCATAATGATAACCGTACGCTGGATGAACTAAATCGTCTGATGCCAAAAATTCCGAAAGATGTAATGACCGACACTATGATTAATGAATACCTGAACAATCCTCAGTTTGCATTTAAAAAGCGTTTGCAGGAAAATAATCTTACCGATTGGGTTCCAACAGCTCCTGTTCAGCTTTGCTTTTGCGAAGGCGACCGTGAGGTGAACTATAAAAACTCAATAGTTGCCTATGAAAAAATGACGGCATTGGGAGCAAAACATGTTAAGCTCAATAACCTGAGCCCGTATTTAGATCATAATACTTGTGCCGGTTTTGCAGTGTTGGCTACTAAATATTATTTCGACCGTTTTAAGAAACACGGCAAAAACCCTAAGATGAAAGAAATGCCGCCATTTAAAAAATGGGTGCGCAACATTATCATGAAAAAAGTAGAAAAGGAATACAAAGCGAACGGAAGCGATCATTCGTATTTGTAGATTTTAATCCACTCCAAAATAATAAGCGGTCTTACCTTCGGTTAGGCCACTTTTTTCTTTTTACTTTTTCATCAGTCTTAGCGAAAGGTCATTGACTAAACGCTTACTGTAAACAATTGGTAAGCAACATGCATTTCGGTTAAATTAAAAGACAACTTAATCAAATGAAACCAACAATGAGTTAAATGTTGCCACCACTTAATCAAATGCTATTCAACTATTGGTTAACAGTTAGCACCACTTAATCGAATTGCACCCAACTATGGGTTAAGTTACGCCACGACTTAACCAAGTTGCACTCAACTATTAGTTAAGTGTTAGCACCACATAACCAAATTGCACTCAACTATTGATTAAGTGTTAGCACCACATAACCAAATTGCACTCAACTATTGGTTAAGTGTTAGCACCACATAACCAAATTGCACCCAACTATTGGTTAAGCGTTAGCACCACATAACCCAATTGCACTCAACTATTAACCAAGTGCTAGCCAACTATTAATCATGTGGCGGGTAACTATGAGTTAAGTGGTGATAGCTATTAACCAAATGCTGACCAACTATGAATTAAGGTGCGCCACGACTTAACCCAATTGAAATTTTTCTTAATTTTTTTAACAGTTGTTGTTGTTTGAATACTAGTTAGTTGGGAGTAAATTGTCCGCGTTTAAGACGAAAGAAGGTTTAACCTCGTAGGGGGTGGATTGCGTATTCAATCACTACCGCAACCCCTATATGGTCGCTCAATGATTTATCTGTGTTCCATGTTTCAACGCGAAACTTGTGTCCATACTTATAGGCTTCTGAAACAACAATATGGTCAATGTTCTGCGGAATGTTTGCTGTTAAGTTAAGCAGGTTCAGTTTCTCAAAAGAGGCGTTTAGTTTTTGCCGCCCGTCTTTTGTAAAGTAATAATTGTCTGAGAAAGACATATTCAAATCTCCTGCTATGCAGAAATGGGTTGCTGCTGTTATCCGCTCAAAATCTTTTAATTGTTGTTCAAGGTCTTCGGAAAAATCTTTTTTACGGTTACCATAAATACCAATCACTGTTCCGTAAACGGCTAAGTCACCAAGCGGAGTAGTAAACTGAACACAAATACTCCTATCGTTTCTGAATGTCTCGATAGCTTTAACCGCTTTGTATTTTGAATAAATGCTAACCCTGCGTTCTCCTTCTTTATAATAATCTTTTGGAAGCGGTGCAGAATGAAAACAACGATACTCCTCCCCCAGATCAATAAACTCAGTTGTTTCTGTAAGCACTAAAATATCAGGATTGTTTTTTTTAATACATTCAATAATAGCCGGAATGCGCTTGTTTGTTTTTTGAGGGCGTTCGAGGTTCCAGGTGGCGATGGTCATGATTATTTTTTGTTCAGTCCGATAAAATAAGTCCACTAAATTATAAATTTTCCCTGACCTCTGTCAGGTTGAAAACTATTCCTTTTTGTTCAAAACTGAATTAAATCTACGGTTCAATTGTTTCTATTATTGCACATCCCAATTTTCGGGAAACCAAACTAAACTTTAAAGGAAATTATCCGCAAGGTCAACCAAACCTTAATAAACTTGTCGTCTTATGTCAACAGAAACACTAACCGAAACCGCATTGAAAACAACCACAGCCACACCATCAGCACCTAAACCCGAACTAAGAAAATACACCTACGAAGAAGCACTGAAAAGTTCGGTGGATTATTTCAAAGGTGATGAGCTGGCGGCACAGGTATGGTTGAATAAATATGCACTCAAAGATTCATACGGTAATATCTATGAATTGAATCCCGACCACATGCACCGCAGAATGGCGCGTGAGATTGCCCGTGTAGAAGCAAAGTATCCTAAAGCCTACAGCGAAGACGAGATTTATCAGGTGCTGAAAAACTTTAAATTCATTGTTCCCCAGGGTGGCCCAATGACCGGCATCGGAAACGATTTTCAGATTGTTTCGCTTTCCAATTGCTTTGTAATTGGTAATAATGGTGCATCTGATTCCTATGGCTCTATTATGAAGATAGACCAGGAACAAGTGCAGCTGATGAAACGCAGAGGCGGTGTTGGTCACGACCTTACCAACCTGCGCCCAACCGGTGCGCCTGTGTTAAACAGTGCCTTGACTTCAACAGGCGTTGTTCCTTTTATGGAGCGTTACTCCAACTCAACACGTGAAGTTGCACAGGACGGAAGAAGAGGAGCGTTGATGTTGAGTATTTCCATCAAACATCCCGATGCCGAAAAATTTATTGACGCAAAAATGGATGGCACCAAAGTAACGGGCGCCAACGTGTCGGTAAAAATTGACGATGATTTTATGAAGGCGGCAATTAACAAAACACCGTATGTGCAGCAGTTCCCCGTTGATTCAAAAACACCGCGCGTAAAACAGGAAATAGATGCCACTGCCTTGTGGAACAAAATCGTTCACAACGCATGGAAATCAGCCGAGCCGGGCATTTTGTTCTGGGATACCGTTATCCGCGAATCAATCCCTGACTGTTATTCCGATTTGGGTTTCAAAACCGTTTCTACCAACCCTTGCGGTGAAATTCCTTTGTGTCCTTATGATAGCTGCCGCCTGATTGCCCTCAACCTATACAGCTATGTTGATGAGCCGTTTACTAAAGACGCGAAGTTCAACTACCCGCTCTTTAAACAACATACCCGCATGGCGCAACGCATGATGGACGATATCATTGATCTGGAACTGGAGAAGATTGATGCCATCCTTCTCAAAATTGAAAAAGACCCCGAAGAAACAGAGATAAAAGCAGTAGAGTTTAACCTCTGGAAAAACATAAAAAAGAAATGCATTGAAGGTCGCAGAACAGGCGTTGGCGTTACGGCTGAAGGCGATATGCTGGCAGCCTTAAACATCCGCTACGGTTCTGATGAATCAATAAAAACCTGCGAGAAAGTTCACAAAACATTAGCATTGGAAGCATACCGTTCCAGCGTTGATATGGCGCATGCACGCGGTGCTTTCCCTATCTATGATTCAGAGCGCGAAAAAAATAACCCGATGATTCAGCGCATCAAACATGCTGACCCATTGCTGTATGAAGACATGCTGAAATGGGGAAGAAGAAACATTGCGTTGCTCACCGTTGCTCCTACAGGCAGCGTGAGTTTAATGACACAAACCACTTCCGGTATTGAACCTGTATTTATGCCTGCCTACAAACGCAGACGCAAAGTAAATCCCAACGACAAAAATGTTACCGTTAGCTTTATTGATGAGGTAGGTGATTCGTGGGAAGAGTATCATGTGTTTCACCACAAACTGATTGTGTGGTTGCAGGCAAACGGCTACGATGTTGACAAAGTAAAATTACTGGACGATACAGAACTGAATAAACTGATTGAGAAATCACCTTTCCATAAAGCATCTGCTAATGATGTGGATTGGGTAAGCAAAGTAAAATTGCAAGGCGCTGTTCAGAAATGGGTTGACCACAGCATCAGCGTTACGGTGAATGTTCCCAACAATGTTACCGAAGAATTAGTAGGACAGATTTATCAGACAGGGTGGGAGAGTGGCTGCAAAGGAATTACTGTTTACCGCGATGGTTCACGCAGTGGTGTCTTGGTAAGCAACGAAAAGAAACAGGAAAAGAACTCAGACATTCAAGACGACATTATTGAATCAAGAGCACCAAAACGCCCTACAGAATTAGGCGCAGAAATTGTACGTTTCCAGAACAATCACGATAAATGGATTGCAGTTGTGGGCTTGCTAAACGGAAAACCGTATGAGATTTTTACCGGTAAAGCAGAAGAGTCATTTGTCATTCCAAACTGGGTTGATAAAGGTGTTGTTATTAAAGTTAAAAACGGCAACGGCAAAACCCGTTACGATTTCAGTTACACCGACAAAGAAGGTTACGTCACTACTATTGGAGGTCTGTCTCGTTCATTCGACAAAGAATACTGGAACTATGCAAAATTGATTTCAGGAATTCTGCGTCACGGAATGCCGCTGCCTTTTGTGGTAGATGTGGTGAACAATCTTAACCTGAATGACGAAACACTCACCACCTGGAAAAACGGTGTGGCACGTGCGTTAAAGAAATTCATTCCTGACGGAACAAAACCGGTTGAGAATATGTGTCCGAATTGTTCACAGCCATCTTTAGTTTATGAAGAGGGTTGCCTGAACTGCAAAAGCTGCGGACACAGTAAGTGCGGGTAGAATAACGTCATGCTGAACTTGTTTCAGCATCTCAACAATTAAGACCCTGAAACAAGTTCAGGGTGACGGAGACTACTTCACCTTCACTCCCTCCGCCACTCTGGTCTTGCGTTCTTCTTTCACAAGAACGCTTTTGTCAATAAGCAGCGCAGCATTGCTTCCGTAAACGATGCTGTATTTCTTATCGTCATAATTTACAATAGCCATGCGTGATCCTCCACTGTTCACACGGTCGAGGTAACCCAACTGAAAAATATTTTTCTTTCCGGTATAATCTTTTGCAGGGACAAAAGGGAGAAATTTAGTATCACCTCTTTCAAATTGAATCATCATCGCATCGCTGGTGTTGGCAGCAGAAAACACACCCGGTGTTTTGCGTTTGATGATTATTTCTTCAACATTTTTACCGTTTTCAATGCGCACTTTTCCTTCTGCTACTTTTATTTCTTCGTCTTTTATTTCGCGCAGCAACACAATGGCTTCGGAGTTATAGTATTGTATTTTTTTAAGGTCAACACCTTTGGCTTCCAGTTTCTCTTTGGTTTCTTTGGTGAAGAAAACTTTTTGTGAGCACGAAGAAAGGGCAACGGCTATTATCAATAACAGGAATGAGTCTTTCATAAAAAGTTGAAATAGTTTTCTGCTGTTTGGCAAGAACTGTGCCATTGGCTTTACAAAACCCCCATCGGCACTTTTGTTCCTCTGCCGCCACCGCATTTTCTTACATGATTGGAAGATGCACAGGAAGAAGCAACAAAGGCGATGATGATGATGGCAATTAGCTTACGCATGATAGATGTCTTTATTATAGTAACGGAAATGAACTGCTATTATTGTGCCGAAGTCAGTATTTTTTTAACCAACGGAAAAATAATCTTCTCCCATTCCGCATATTCTTTGCCTGAAGGATGAAGTCCGTCAGCGGCAACCAGAGTTGCATCACCTTTTACCTGTTGAGAGATTTCAAAAATATCGGCAAACAATAAATTTTTTGCTGCAGCTTCTTCTTCTATAATTTGATTGAATTCAGCTAATCCTTTGGTAATATCTCTTCCGCGACTGTACTTTGGTCCTTCTGGAGTAGCCGAAAAATCAGGAATGGTTACCAATAAAAGGTGTTGTTTGTTCTTTAATTCCTTCTGCATTTCAGAAATAATAAAGCGTAGATTTTCTCTGAACTTTTCAGGTGTTACATCTTGTACCCAATCGTTCACACCAATTAATAGCGTTGCAAAGTCGGGCTTCGAATTACGGTAAACCGGCAATTCATTATCTATTACCTGTTGTGTAGTCCAGCCTGTTACAGATGGATTACAGACTATTTCCAAATGAATTTCTTGCTGTTTTAAATGTTCAACAAGAATGTTCGACCAGCGTTCGTTTTCATTTACACCTTCGCCAATGGTGTATGAATCACCAATAGCTGCGTAACGTATTTTACTTTGTGCTGACAAGTTTAGCGTTGTAAAAATTAGAGACAGCGAAAGTAAGAGGTACAGCGTTTTGTTCATTCTTTTGTGAGGTGATAGGAAGAGAAAGTTTTCATGTTTTTTCAACAGGTATAATTATTGAACCTTAACAGAATAAATTTGAACCAAAATTATAAATTCACCATGGGCATTTACATCAACAACAGAATTGATTTTCTTGTAAAGTTTTTCTGTTTGCTGTTTATCATTACTGCTATTGCACTCACTGCAAAATCGCAGACAACAAAGGTAGTCAGCAATCGCAAATCATCGTTGGTTCTTAAACCGGACCTTGCCTGCACCATAAATATTGACGGCAAAAAAGTTGCCGACATGAAAGCCGACAGCACCAAAAGTTTTATTCTTCTTTTTGGAGAACATACTATTGATGCAACCATGACTGGCGGAAAAGAAAAGTGGACACAGAAAGTTACCATTGACAGTCCCGACCGCAAACAAGTGGAAATTAATTTTCTCGGAAAGGATAAGTTTATGACCTACCTCCGTTCAGGAAATGTGGATATGATGAAAGCAATCATGAAAAAATTCCCGGAAGTGGTAAATGCACAAACCGAAACAGACTGGGCTCCTTTAATTATTGCTTTGCAAATGAATAAACCTGTTCTCGCAAAACTATTACTTGAAAATGGTGCTGATGTAAATTCTACAACAGAACCAACTCCGCTTTATACCGCTATCATGTCTGGCAATTCAGATATTGCTTTGCAGTTGATTGAAAAGGGCGCTGCCATCCATTTTGCCAATGGTGATGGCTGGACTGCCTTACATGCCGCCAGTTATCAGGGTAAAGAAGATGTTGTAAAAGTGTTGATTGAAAAAGGTGCTGTCGTTAACCTTATGAGTAATACAGGTGATACGCCTCTTTCCCTTGCCAACAAACAAGGCAAAACATCTGTTGCCCTGCTCTTACAGGCAAATTCTGCGAAAGAGTAATGCCGTAACCCTGAACTTGTTTCAGGGTCTTAGATGCTGAAACAAGTTCAGCATGACGCTTCCCAAAGTCATTTTGTCAGTTATTTTCGCTTGGCACAGCTATTGAGTTGCGGCAGGCTGTCACCCTGAGCGTAGTCGAAGGGCTTTATTTTTATAGGATATTCTAAACGTATTTAATAAATCATCATGTCAGAAACAGCCACTGAAAAAAACACAACCAAAGGAAAAATAAACGTTCAGACCGAGAACATTTTCCCTATCATCAAAAAATTCCTTTACAGCGACCATGAAATATTTTTACGCGAATTAGTTTCTAACGCTGTTGATGCCGTTCAGAAATTAAAAACGCTCAAAACGCTTGGAAAATTCACTGAAGAAGAAACCAATTGGCAGGTAGAAGTTATTCATGACGAAAAAGCAAAAACCATTACCATTAAAGACAATGGTATAGGCATGAGCGAAGAAGAAGTAGAAAAATACATTAATCAGGTTGCCTTTTCAGGTGCCGAGGAGTTTCTGAAAAAATACAAAGACAAGGCGAAAGAAAACACCATCATCGGGCATTTTGGTTTGGGTTTTTACTCTTCATTCATGGTTTCGAAAGAAGTGGAGATCAATACCAAGTCTTACATGAAAACCAAACCCGCAATTAAATGGGTTTGTGACGGAAGTCCTGAATACACGCTTTCTAAAAGTGATAAAAAAGACAGAGGAACAGAGATCATTCTTCACCTCGCTGATGACTCCTTAGAGTTCAATGATAAAAACAGGATCGAAACCGTTCTCAATAAATACTGCAAGTTTCTTCCCGTTCACATTAAATTCGGAACAAAAGAAATAACCGAAAAAGTTGGCGAAGGAGAAAATGCAAAAGACGAGAAGAAAACCGTTGATAACATCATCAATAACCCAACTCCGGCATGGACGAAAAAGCCTGTTGATTTAAAAGATGAAGATTACAACACGTTCTATCGCGAACTTTATCCTTACACGTTTGAAGATCCGTTGTTCAACATTCACCTGAATGTTGATTACCCGTTTAACCTTACAGGCATTCTGTATTTCCCGCGTTTGAAACAGAACATGGAAGTGCAGAAAAACAAAATTCAGTTGTACAGCAATCAGGTTTTTGTAACCGATTCGGTGGAAGGAATTGTTCCTGAATTCTTAACCTTGTTACATGGCGTTTTAGACTCGCCTGATATTCCGTTGAACGTTTCGCGCAGCTATTTACAAAGCGACAGCAACGTGAAAAAAATCAGCAGTCACATCACTAAAAAGGTTGCCGATAAATTAGAAGACCTTTTCAAAAAAGACAGAGCAGACTTCGAGAAAAAATGGGATGATATTCGTGTGTTCATCCAATACGGAATGCTCACCGATGAGAAGTTTTACGAGCGTGCTGCTAAGTTTTATTTATTCAAAAATACAGAAGGAAAATGCTTCACGTTTGATGAATACAAAGAGCACATAACCGCTGCACAAACGGATAAGGAAAAACAACTGATTTACCTCTATACTTCAGATAAGACAGGTCAGCACACCTTTGTTGCTTCGGCAAAAGACAGAGGTTATGATGTGCTGGAAATGGACGGACAATTAGATAGCCATTTTATCAATCTGGTTGAGCGTAAATTTGAAAACTCACACTTCACCCGTGTGGATGGTGATACTATTGACAAGCTGATAAAGAAAGAGGGAGCACAGGTTTCTAAACTGAGCAAAGAACAGGAAGATGCATTAAAACCTGTTTTTGAATCACAAGTTGCGAAAGAGAAATTTACAGTGATGTTTGAAAGCCTGACTGAGAAAGACAATCCTATTATCATTACGCAAAATGAATTCATGCGCAGAATGATGGAGATGCAGAAAATGCAGCCCGGAGGTTTTATGGGCAATATGCCTGAGATGTATAATCTCGTGGTGAATTCAAATCATCCGCTTGTTTCAAAAATTCTGGAAGAGAAGGATGAGCAAAAGAAAAACCAGACTGCAAAGCAGTTGGCTGATCTAGCATTGCTCTCACAAAACCTTTTGAAAGGTGAGGAGTTGGCAGCGTTCATCAAACGTTCGTTGGAGATAATAAAATAAGGCCTAGTCGTCATTGCGAGGGTTTTCACCCGAAGCAATCTCGCTTCAAAATGAGATTGCTACGCTACGCTCGCAATGACGATTTAATATTGCCCCGCTGAAAGCATAACCAGCGTACAGGCTTCCAAAGCCTCAATGCCTTTATCTTCTGCCATCTTTTCAAATTCAGGGTTTTCAGTTCCCGGATTAAAGATGATACGTTTGGGTTTCAGCGATAAAATATAATCGTAGTAAGGTTGCTGGTTCTTCGGGTTTACATACAATGTAACGGTGTCAATATTTTCAATTGCAGGTTGTCCTGTTTGTATTTTCAATCCAAGAACTTCTGCTTCTCTTTGCCCAACAGGAACAACTTCATGTCCATAACGCAACAATTTTTCAACAGCAAGATAAGCGTATCGTGCAGGGTTATCAGTTGCTCCAAGAACTAATGTTTTTTTCATAGCACAATTATAACAGTACAGAAACTAAAATGTTTTGTTTCTCTGACTTGCCAAATTTCGTATTTTTCGCAACATAGTTTTAGAGTAACGATGACAGAAATAAAACATACCGAAGCCTTTGACCTTGCTTTCAGGTTTGTAACCGAAACCAACCTGAATATTTTCCTAACGGGAAAAGCAGGAACCGGGAAGACTACCTTTCTCAAATACCTGCGTCAAAACAGTTTCAAGAAAATGGTGGTGGCTGCGCCTACAGGTGTTGCTGCGATTAATGCCGGTGGCGTTACGCTGCATTCATTGTTTCAATTGCCGTTTGCTCCTTTTGTTCCTTCCAAAAATGCGAGTGATGGAATAAACAGTCATTCGCTGCTTTCACAAATCCGTTATAACAAAGAAAAGCTTAATCTTTTCCGCAATCTTGAATTGCTGGTGATTGACGAAACCAGTATGGTTGCATCACACACCGTTGATGCCATTGATGCTATTCTGAGAAGCATCCGCAGAAGAAGTCAGTTGCCCTTTGGAGGCGT
Organism: Chitinophaga pinensis; assembly: GCA_945870105.1. Taxonomy (GTDB): domain Bacteria; phylum Bacteroidota; class Bacteroidia; order SXHM01; family SXHM01; genus SXHM01. The sequence goes on along the minus strand of CAMBRL010000033.1, from coordinate 13,255 downwards.
GCAGGTCTTATTTATTGGCGATTTACATCAGCTTCCTCCCGTGGTGAAAAATCATGAATGGGATTTTCTCAGGAACTATTATCCTTCCATCTTTTTCTTCGATAGTATTGTGTTGCGTGAACATGTTCCGGTGATGGTTGAGTTGAAAGAAATCTTCCGTCAGCAGGATAATACTTTTATTGAAGTGCTCAACGGAATAAGAAACAACAATCTTTCACAACCAAATTATGAGTTGCTGAATTCACGCCTCAAAAGAAATTTTGTTCCCGCTGATGACGAAGGCTACATCACGCTTACAACGCACAACAATCAGGCAGATACCATCAACAAAAAGAAATTAGATACACTGAAAGAGCGCTCAAAAATATACGAGGCAAAAATCTACCGCGATTTTCCCGAACATATTTTTCCCGCTGAAAGTGAACTGGAACTCAAAGTCGGAGCACAGGTAATGTTTTTGAAAAATGATGTGGAAGACAAGAAGTATTACAACGGTAAAATCGGAGTTGTTACTGCGCTTTCTGACAACGGAATAAAAGTGCGTTGCAAAGGCGAACACTATGATATTGATGTAAAAAAATACGAATGGAAAAACACCAACTACTCACTCAACCCTGATACACGTGAGATTGTGGAAAACGAACTGGGCAGTTTTGAACAATATCCGTTGCGCCTTGCATGGGCAATCACCATTCACAAAAGTCAGGGACTGACCTTTGATAAATTAGTTATTGATGCCGAAAATGCTTTTGCAAACGGACAGGTGTATGTTGCGTTAAGCCGCTGCACTTCACTGGAAGGCCTGGTCTTGACTTCATCAGTCAATCAAAGTTTTTTGGGTGCTCATCAAAGTCTGAAAGAATGGCAAGGCAAAAACCAGGACGATAAAATTTTACCTCAGAAGTTTAATGAAGCACGCGCGAAATATATCCTGTATGAGCTGCAAAGCATCTTTGCGTTCTATCGTTGGTATTATGAGTTAAAAGATTTTAGTGAAGAACTGAATGACAACCGCGAAGAATTTTCGGAAGCAAGTTTAGATTGGCTGAAAGAGTTAGCTGAAAGTCAGGAAAAGATCCAGTCCGTTGCTGATAAGTTTAAAGAACAGATAACCACTCTCTCAAAAGAAAATTCAAACGCTGAAGAAAATGAGGCATTACAGAAAAGAACAAAAGATGCTGCCAATTATTTTTCTTCTGAAATTCAAAAATGGAAAGAGAAGTTTTACGCACATCCGTTCTCTACAGACAAGAAAAAAGTTGCCCGTTATATTGATACTTCTTTAAATGAAGTTGCATTTATACTTCATGAAATTCTGCACCGTGTAAACCATTGCAAAAATGGTTTTAACCTGAACGAATATTTAAAGTCAGGTAAAAAGGTTGAAACCGCATCAAACAAAATCCAAAGTTCGTATGCACAAAATCAGGACCAGGAAGTTGTTATTGACGGAACTTCAAACGAAGAATTGTACAGCAGGCTTGCAGGGCTGAGAAAGGAAATAGTTGGCAAAACAAATCTTCCACTTTACATGGTGTTCAGTAGTCAGGCAATCCAGAATATATGCACTTATTTACCGCAAAATAAAGAGTCACTGCTGAAAATAAAAGGGTTTGGTAAAGTAAAAGTTGCTCAATATGGTGATGAGGTGATACAACTTGTCCGCGACTATTGTGAGGAATACAATCTTCAACCCAAAGAAATTTTTCCTGCTAAACGTGAGCGTAAACCAAAGGAACAAAAAATACCAACAGTTGAAGAAACTGTTAATCACTTCAGGAATGGTAAGAGCATAGCAGATATTGCAGCAGAAAGAAAATTAGCTGTCGGAACTATTGAAGGCCATTTGGCTCAAGCTATAAAACTTGGCTCTATTGAGATTGAACAACTAATTCCGATGGAAGAAGTAAAAGAGATTGCTCAGCTCTTTCCTGCGGTTATTGAACAGGAATACGCCCAACTGAATGCTGTTAAAGAAAAAGTTTCTGCCGATGTTTCCTTCGGCAAACTGAAAATGGTTTTAGCTTGGATTCAGCGAACCGATAAAAACTGAAAACTATTTCAGGTTTGGATCAGCAAGTGCCTTAGTTGCTTTCTCGTTGGCAGGATCAAGTTCCAAAACTTTTTTCCAATTCTCTTTTGATTTTGGATAGTCTTTAGTCACCAGATAGTAATAACCCAGATAAGAATACGCTTCAATTAATTCCTTTTTATTTTTCTCAACATCTGTTAATCCTACTGTAATTAGCTGCTCGTAAAAAGGCTTTGCAAGTCCCTGTTTGGTGTCGAGATCAGCTTGTGAATTACAACGTGCTCTGTAAGCATAACCATAAATAGAAGTAGGTTGTATTTGAATTAGTTTTGCGAAAATAGAATCAGCTTTTACATAGTCTTTAAGGTTGTAATAGCATTGCCCCAGTTTTAAATAATCATTAGCCGTAGCTTTTGCTGTGTCAAGATTTATTTTTTTGTCATAGTAGATAATTGCTTTCGGATAATTTTTTTGTTTCATGTAACTTGCAGCAATATCTGAATAGAAGTCAGTCCGTGTGGTGTCTATTTCAAGAGCTTTCAACAGATTATCCACACCAAGCGAATCATTATTTTTGATTTGATTTTTACCAAGGTATTCATAGTCTGAAGCAAGGAAAGGTTTTCCGGCAGCCAGAGCTTTTGCAAAATATTTATTCATATACAATAGTCCGTTTGTATAATCACCGGTTTCGTAATAACTGTAACCCAAAATGCGGTAAACATTAATGTAGCTAGTATCTCTGCTCAAAACTTTAGGGCCTTCTTCACATACTGATTTATAGTGTTTTGAAACAAATTCAAACTCGCAAAATCTTACTTGTGCGCTCAAGTCGTTGTTCAGTTCAAGGTATTTTCTGTAATTCTTAGCAGCACGATCAGCCTGTCCTGCGCGGAAAAGAAGCTCCGCACGCTCTCGGAAAGCAGGAGCAAATGAAGAATCAATTTCAATCGCCTTATTGTAATAGTCAAGTGCAAGCGTATAATTCTTCGCACGGCTGTATAGTTTTCCTTCGCGCAAAATTGCTTTGGTAAATTTTTTGTCTAGACCCAAAGCTTTTTCATAATTCACAATGGCATTGTTACCATCGTTTTGTTCTAAATATGCATCACCAATCAGCATGAAAACTGTAGGATTTTTAGGTTCTAATTTTGCAGCCTGATTAAGTAAAGTAATTGCTTCAGAAATATTTTTCTTTTCAGAGTTGATATAGACTTCAGCAATCTCCATCAGAATTTCAGCGCTTTTGTTTTGCGAAAGCGTTTTTGCTTTGGTGAAATTTTCAGTTGCTCCGGCAACATTCCCGTTGATGTATTCTATTTTCCCCAAACCGATATAATTAATAGGGCTATTTGCATTCACGCTAATTCCTTTCTGGTACATAACTTTCGCCTGAACAGCATTATCATTTTGGAAATAATTCTCTCCATAATAATAATAGGCACTGCTATTTGTTGGTTCGGTCGCAATTAATTGTTCAAATGCTTTTGCAGCACTTTCAAACTGTTCATTTTCTGTAAGTCGTTTTGCATCATTCAGTGTTTGAGCAGTAACAATTCCGGAAAAAAGTACTCCGGCAGTAATTATCAGGTTCGCGTTTTTCATTGAATTCATCGTATTTATATTCGCTTTAATTAATTTCAATCATTCTAACCGGTGCAATTGCGGGAACTAATCCCATCTTCAAAATTATCAATTGCCCCTTTGTTCCTGCAACAAAGGAAACAAAACCCTTGCCAAGTCCTGCACGGGTTTGACGGTTAATCATATAAACATCCCTGCAAAAGGGGTAATCCTTGGTTTTTATATACGCTTGATATGGTTTGTAAAATCTTTCAGAATTGCCTTCTTTGCTGATGCCAACCACTTTTATTTTTTTTAAAAAACTTATACTGGTGCTGTCAGCATTGTCGCTTATCCAATTTACGCTTACTACACCCAAAGCTCCTTTGTTTTTGCTCACATAGTCAATAACTTCTGCATTTGATTTTACAGCAAAAGCGTTGGTTGGTAGTTTATCTTTCTTTGAAAACTCTGCAATATAGCGTGCATTTGCAGAATTAGGATTGTCAAAAATAATATTCAGTTTGCCAAGCGTTGAGTTAGGATTTACCTGCTTCCATGTTGAGTCGGTTCCGTTCAAAATTTTTTCAACTTGATTAAAAAGCAGGCTGGTATCAGGGTTTTCATTGTTCACCACAAATGCAATGGCATCTTCAGCAATTTTGGTTTCTATCGGGTAAATATTCTGCGCTTTGAACGATTGTTTTTCTCCCTCATTCAATGCTCTGTTCATCACCACTACCTTAACAGAGTCATCCTTCAGTGATTTCAATGCTTCCGTTTCGGGAAGGTAACGTGCATGCACAGTTGCATTTTCATACAACGATTCAAATGTATAGATCTCAGTGTCAAAGAGCAGCGAATACGACTCGTCAATTGCAATATTAACTTCACCTGAGGTTGGTGTATCTGTTGGTTCAGCTTTCTTTCCTGTTTTGTCACAAGAATACAAGCTAACAAGTAAGGAAAGAGCTACTATTACTGTATAACTGATTTTATTCTTCATTGCATTTTTTCATCTTCTGAATAATCACAATACTTCTGAAAACAGAGTATCCTAGAAAAATTCCGCCAACTAACTTACGGTTATCGGGAAGCATATTTGACAAAAAATCGGTGAAAAGAAATACAACTCCGATGCCTGCATAAATCAGCGTCATCAGAATGTTAAAGTATAGCATTGGATTTCCTTTCATCTGTATTTATCTTTCCCCTAAAAACAACGGGACGAAAAACATGTCAGAAATAATCAAACACATTTTTCGTCCCGGTAAAAATTCTTATCAATAATTATCTCAGCTCAAATTTCATTGGCATGTAAAATTGCACCTGAACTTCTTTTCCGTTTTGTTTTCCGGCTGACCATTTCGGCATCATTTTCACAACGCGTAATGCTTCTTTTTCTAATCCAGGGCCTCCCGAAACACCACGCATTACTTTCACGTCATTAATGTTTCCTTGTTTATCAACGATAAACGAAACATAAACTGTCCCTTCAATACCATTCTCTTTTTCCATCATCGGATACTTGGTGTTCTTTTGAATGAATTTCAAACGCTCTTCTTCACCTCCTGGGAAACCAGGCATTTGTTCTACGAACGTAAAAATCTCTTCTTTCACTTCTTCAACCACAGCGTTTCCGTTTCCTTCATCAGGAATAATAATTTCATCGTCATCTCCGTTTCCTTCCTGAGTTACGGTGCTGATTTGAGTTTCTACTTCCTGAATGGGTGGTGGTGGCTCATCAATTACCGGTTCATCAACAACTACCGGAGCCACAAATTTTACCGTTTCCATTACCGGTGGTGGCGGTGGTGGCGGTGGCGGTGGTGGTGCTGTTTCATCAATTGGTGGAGGTGTTAAATCAATTTGTGTTACATCAGTATTTACAGCTACATCTTCAATTGCATCGTTAAATAGCTGCAAAATTTTTGGCACCAGTGCAATCACCAATGCTGCTGAAACTGTAATTAATAACGCCAGCAAAACTGTGCGCGTATATTCTCTTCTGATGAAATAAGCACCGTAAATTTTATTACGGTTTTCGAAAACGATATCGTTGCGAACATCCGATACTACGTTTCCCCATTCGTTTCCTGAATTTCCCGCCATTGTTTTATTATTTAGGGTTAGTGGTTGTAGTTGTTCCTTCTGCTGCCTGTAAAAGTTCGTACTCGGTTGGTATCATATCAACTACTGCATATTTTCCAATCATGGAAATATTCAGTTCATCAACCAAATCAATTACGTTTTTATACGTAGCCTTGTCATCTGCTTTTATCAAAACCGTAACGGCTTCTTTTTTGCTTTTCTCAGCAATTACTAAGCGTTTGTAGGTGCTATCAGCAATTTCTTTAGCCTTTAATTTTTCTTCCAGTTTAAAAATTTCTTTACGTACCGGATCATTGCGGTCAAGTAAAATTTTACGCAAACCGTCTTTTGAAAAATCTGTTTTTACTAACTGTGTCGGTGGTTCGCCTTTCGGATTATTAGGAGGATAAAATTCTCCCGGATAATAGTAGATAGCATCGTCTTTTGATAAAATAAAAGTCAATGCATTATTAATCTTTGGTGGTTTGGTATTCTCATCTTTAGGGTCAGCCGGATAATTTATTTCCATAGCCTTAGGCTTGCTGAACGTAGAGGTAAGAACGAAAAAGGTGAGCAGCAGAAAAGCCAAATCCACCATGGGTGTCATGTCTATCTTCGTAGATGCTTTTTTGGCACGTTTCTTATCGTGCTTACCGTGGCCACCGCCACCATCACCGGTATTTACTTCTGCCATTTTATTTTAAATTTTTTATTGGGTTACCGCTGCTACCTCATCTTGTTCAAGATTGGTAATCAGGTTAAACCTGTAAATTTCTAATTTTTTAAAAACTTCAATCACTCCTTTAACAGAAACGTAAGGTGTTTGAGCATCAGCTTTGATTGCGAAACGCAGTCTTTCATATTTAAAATCACGTCCCAGACTTTCAGCTTTATCTTTTTCTGCTTTAGCATGTTTCGCGGCTTCCAGTTGCCCGAATTGTATCCAGTGACCCAATTGTGGGTTCAATGAATCAAGCGGAATACCTGAAGATTTATACTTGCCGCGTGCCACATCGTCCAGCATAATATATTGTTTCAGGTTTTGCATAGAAACACCAAAGGTGGTCATGCCTGCAAACTTCTTCTTTTCTGCATCAGTAAACTGCACATTGTATTGCGCCCCCATTTTTTCAAGGGTTTTTACTCTTACCTGTGGGTTGGCTATATTGAAGAATGGTTTGCCATCTGGGTCAACCGTGATCATCATTACGTTATCAGGCAACAATTTATCAGAATTGGAGGAAGGTGTATCAACTACAACCGGCTCATCAACACGCACCGAAGCGGTAAGCATAAAGAAGGTAACTAAAAGAAAAGCAAGGTCAACCATGGGAGTCATGTCCAGACCTGGACTGCTACTCGGTAATTTTACTTTAGGCATACTTCTTAGTTATATAGTATTAGTTCAGCCTTTGTTTCTTTCATTAAAGCTTTAATAAACGGCTTTCTGAAATATGGATGCCTATGCGGCTAAAATTCCATAAACAAAGAATAATAAAAATTATTTATGTGCATTTACAGATTGAACAATGCTGAAACCTGCTTCGTCCATGCTGTAAGTTAAACTGTCAATTTTTGAAGTGAAGATATTATACATGATAATACCTATTACAGAACCAATGATACCAAATGCTGTATTAATAAGAGCTTCAGAGATACCAGTTGCAAGAGCAGTAGTGTCAGGAGCTCCTGCTTGTGAAAGAGCAGCAAATGAACGAATCATCCCGATAACTGTTCCGATAAGACCCCAAAGCGTTGCGATAGTAGCACAGGTAGAAATGATAACCATGTTTTTAGAAAGCATTGGAAGTTCCAGTGAAGTTGCTTCTTCCAGTTCTTTCTGTACGGCAGCCACTTTACTTTCTTTATCCAATCCGGGTTCGTTTTTAATGTTTTTGTATTTTTCAACTCCGGCACGGATAACATTAGCTAAAGAACCTTCTTGTTTATCGCAGGCAGCAATAGCTTCGTCCAATTTGTCAGCTTCCAGAGAAGTTTTCACGCTTTTAATGAATTGTGCTGAATTGCCTTTTCCGCTTGAACGCTGAATAGTAAATAAACGCTCCAAAGAGAAAATAATAATGATAACGTTAATAGCAAGAAGAATAGGAACAATGAAACCACCTTTATACATCATACCTTGCAGATTGCCTGGCAGTGGGTGTCCTTCTGCATCAAAGTTAGATGCGCTTCCTAAGATAAACTGCCATATTGCCCATCCTATAACAAGTGCAAGTAATATGCACAGGAATGCTGCTACTGATGACAAGCCATTGAATTTCGATTTTTGTGTGCTCATAATTAATTTACAATTTGGGGTTAATGATTAATGATTTGTTTTTGGATAGTTTAATTGATGTAACGTAATATTTTTCGATTTATTGTTTCCGCCCTTTTTCTTTTTAAGCGGGCGTCAAAAATATAAAATTCCAATAAGATTCGTAATTAGTTTACAAAAACTTCATAAACGGTAAGAATTTATTAAGTATGAGTGTAATGCTACTAAAATAAATTAAGCCACTAATTTCACAGAAATCAATTCGTGTAATTAGTGGCTTAATATAGAGTGGACTTAAGCGGAGAGAGAGGGATTCGAACCCCCGGAACCTCGCGGTTCAACGGTTTTCAAGACCGCCGCAATCGACCACTCTGCCATCTCTCCGGGCGCAAAAGTAGAATAATTTTACATGCCCAAGCCTTAGCAGAATCTTTTTCTTCAGAATTCACCCAAAACCCTTGATTAGCTTTTAATTAGTAATTTTGTAACGTAAGATTTTACCTATGAAAAAGAAGTTATTACTGAGTTTATGCCTGCTTTTTAGTACTGTTGAATTTCTTTCGGCAGGCGGTATTCAAGCCTATTTTGCCTATTCTGCGTTTGCCAAAAATGGTAAAAGTCCTTTTATTGAAACATACTTAACTATTGCGGGAAATTCAGTGAAATATGTAAGTACAGGAAATGGCATTTATCAGGGAAAAGTGGAGGTTGTGCTGGTTTTAAAGCAGGGAGAGTCAATAAAATTTGCTGATAAATATACACTTCTAAGCCCCGAAACTTCTGATTCTTTAAACGGTAAAGACTTTATTGACCAGCAACGCATTCCTTTGGTGGCAGGTGATTACGTATTGGAATTTACACTCAAAGATTTGAATTCAACTGATACAATTGTAACCCATTCTGAAAAAATTTCAGTTGATTTTCCGGAAGACAAAATCAGTGTTTCAGATATCAGTTTTTCGGAAAGCTATTCTACAACCATCAAGCAGTCAAGCTTTTCAAAAAGCGGATATGATTTAGTTCCCTTCCCAAGTGATTTTTTTTCGGAGAACATGAATAAACTCATATTCTATTCTGAGGTTTATAACAGCAATAAATCGCTGCCGGAAGGAGAGCCTTTTTTAGTAAACTATTTTGTTGAAGATGCTGACAACTTAGAACTTGCTGGCGGATTGAGGAAATTTGTGAAAGTAACACCAAAGGAAGTGATTGTTGTCTTTAATGAATTACCGATTGACCATCTCAAATCAGGAAATTACAATCTTGTTGTTGAAGCCCGTGATAAGGAAAATAAATTGTTGGCCGTTACCAAGAAGTATTTTCAGAGAAGTAATCCGAATGTTGAGGATGTTTTGACAACAAGTAATTTAAGTACACTTGATGTTGCAACCACCTTTGTAAGTAACATTACAAATTCAGAAGAAATGAAAGACCATATTCAGTCAACATTCCCCATTTCAACGCAACTGGAAAAGAACTTTGCACGCAACCAATTGAATTTTTCTGACCTGAAAATGATGCAACAGTATTTCTATAGTTTCTGGAAAAAAAGAAATGAGATTAATCCTGAAGAAGCGTGGTTGAAATATTATGCAGAAGTTAAAAAAGCAAATAAAGAATACGGAACTTCTATTATAAAAGGCTATGCAACTGATAGAGGAAGAGTTTATCTGCAATATGGTGCGCCTAATACAGTTACTGCAACGCGCAACGAACCCAGTTCCTATCCTTATGAAATCTGGCATTACTATGTAATTCAGGGAAGTGAAATTAACCGCAGACAAAGTGATAAGCGTTTTGTTTTTATGAATGCTGATTTAATTGGTGCAGACTATCAGCTTATTCATTCTACTGCTTATGGCGAGGTAAAAGACGACCGCTGGCAACTGCGATTACAAGGTCGTAATGAGCAATACATTGATCTTGACCAGCAGGATGGACGCGACCATTTCGGCAATCGCGCCAACGAATTATTTAACGCACCGAGATAATTCAGGTTGATGAAAGCAGCCGTAGTTATCCTCAACTGGAACGGAAAAAAATTTCTTGAACAATTTCTTCCCTCTGTTATAAAGTACAGTGCTGATGCAACTGTTTTTGTTGCCGACAATGGTTCAACAGATGATTCTGTTTCTTTTTTAAAGAAAAATTTTCCGGAGGTAAGTATTGTAAGTTCTCCTGAAAATAAAGGTTTTGCCGGTGGCTATAATCAGGCTTTGAAACAGATAAAAGCCGACTATTTCATTTTACTGAATTCGGATGTTGAGGTAACGGAAGCTTGGATAAAGCCCATTATTGATTTAATGGATTCGGATAAAACCATTGCTGCGTGTCAGCCCAAAGTCAGGATGTATGCCGACAAGCAACTGTTTGAGTATGCAGGAGCTGCCGGTGGTTTTATTGATAAATACGGCTACCCGTTTTGTCGCGGGCGCGTTTTTGAAACATTGGAAGAAGACAAAGGACAATACGATGATAACTGTGAAATTTTCTGGGCAACAGGTGCCTGCATGTTTGTAAGAAGTGAAGTATTTTTTGAAGCTGGGGGTTTTGATGAAGATTTTTTCGCTCACATGGAAGAGATTGATTTGTGCTGGCGGATGAAAAACCTTGGTCACAAAATTATGTATTGCGGCAGTTCAACAGTTTACCATGTAGGCGGAGGAACATTGCAAAAAAGCAATCCTTTAAAAACGCATCTCAACTTTCGCAATAGCCTTATGTTGCTGATAAAAAATGCAGAGGGGTTTAACTTATTTCGTTTGCTTTTTGTTCGCGTTATATTGGATAATGTGGCTCAAATTAAATTTCTGCTTGATGGAAAGTTTAAGGATTTTGTTGCAGTGCAAAAGGCGCAATTTTATGTGCTTTTCAACTTTTTCAAAATAAGGAAGAAGAGAAAAGTTATTAATAAAAATATCAGCGGAATTTATAACCGCAGTATAGTTGCAGATTATTTTCTGCGCGGCAAAAAGAAGTTTTCGGATTTAATTTGGTGAAACTCGTCATGCTGAACTTGTTTCAGCATCTTTCTAAATGAGACCCTGAAACAAGTTCAGGGTGACTTTATGAAACTTTCAATCGCAAGGCGATAAGAATCCAACCCAAAGCCGGCAATAACTCCTTTGCAGTTTTTTGCCATCAGCGAAACGTGGCGATAATCTTCGCGGGCATAAACGTTGGAGATGTGAACTTCAATAACCGGAGTTTTAATAGCTGCAACTGCATCGGCAATTGCAATTGAAGTGTGCGTGTAGCCTCCGGCATTCAGAATTATTCCGTCATAACTAAAGCCTGTTTCGTGCAGTTTGTTGATGAGTTCGCCCTCTACATTGCTTTGGAAATATTCCAATTCTATTTGTGGAAATTTTGATTTCAGTTCCGCAAAATAATCATCAAACGAACGGTTGCCGTAAACACTTTGCTCGCGAGTTCCGAGTAAATTAAGATTAGGACCGTTAATGATAATCAGTTTCATTTTTTGCCTTTTGAAAATATAAGCAGCGATGGGCTGTAAGCTATCCATGCGCTGCGGGTTTCGGCTACTTTTTTCCAGTATTTAATGTCGAGAACAACTAACTGAAATTGTTCTAAAAACGCGTTATCTAACGGATGGTTTTCGTTTACATTCAGTGTGGTTATTTTTACTTTTTCGGGTTCAATAAATTTCAGTGCATAATCCGAAAGGTATTCATCGCCTTCTCCGCTTATCAGAAATAAAACATGCTCTGCCGTTCTGAAATTATTATCTACCAGAATACCTACCGTGCAATCAACACTTTCAATAATGTGTTTGATTTTGCCGCCTGTAATTTTTTCGGTAAACGCTGATTTTGCTGAGCCAACCAGCAGCAATTCATATTGCCCTTGCTTGGCGGTTTGAATAATTTCTTTTTCTACATCATCAACGGCTTTGTATTTTGTTTCAAAGGCAATGCCGAGTTCATGGCCGGTTAAACGCACAGGGCCGAAAGCTTCTTTCTCAAAAAGCAATGCATCGTGGGGATTTATTTCAAGGCTAGGTGTAAGATGCATGGCCGTAATTTTTTTTGCACGTTTACCGGCTGTTATAAAATTTGCCAGTCGTATCAATGCGCTTCCTGTTTTTGAAGGGCCGAATGAAATAAGAATATCGAGGTAGGCATTCTCAGGAACGGTTTCAGTTTTCTCTTTGCCAAATCTGGCAAAGGCCCAGTCAATCAGCTCGAGCATTGGATTGGTCATAAATGTTGTGAAAAGAGCCATCAAGACCAGAATGGTGAAAATCTCTTTTCCGAAAATCCCCAAATCGTAACCTATGTTTAGAATAATTAATTCCATCAGTCCGCGTGAGTTCATGATAACTCCCATTGACAATGATTCTTTCCAACTGTGTTTTAATAGCCTTGACGATACAGTAGCCCCAATAAATTTTCCTGCAATTGCAACAGAAATAACAACAAAAGCAATAAGCCATAAATCAGAATTGTCCAGCAGATTTATTTGTGTTCTCAACCCCGTAAATACAAAGAAAAGCGGGAGTAAAAGCACAAGACTTACATCTTCAATTTTTTCGGTAATAATTTTTTTGAAGTTGATGTTGTGAGGCATAATTACCCCTGCCATAAATGCACCCACAAGCGGGTGAATTCCTATTATCTCAGTAATATAAGAAGAGAAAAACAGAACAACAAAAACAAAGGCAACCACTGTTTTATTCAGGTTTTCGCGCGAAACATAAACGGAACCGAATTTTTTCATGAAGGGCTGAACCATTTTTATCATAACAAAAACATAAGCTATTGTAAGCACAATAGTTGACAGCGAATTGACAAACCCTCCCGATTTAACAACTGCAATAATTACTGCAAGCAAACACCACGCTGTCATGTCATCAATTGCGGCTGTTGTAATTGCCAGAATGCCCAGCGGTGTTTTTGTTATTCCCCGTTCCTGAATAATCCTTGCCAAAACCGGAAATGCAGTGGTACTCATGGAAATGCCCATAAACAAAGCAAAAGCTACGAAGGCTACCTGGTCGGGTGCAAATGAATCGTATAGAAAGTAGGCTAATAAAACACCCAGAAAAAAAGAGAATACAATTCCGGTGTGACTTATGATTAGGGCGTCAAAGGCGCGGTTTTTCAGTGCTTTTAAATCAACCTCCATGCCTATTATGAACATGAAAAGCATTAGTCCTATCTGGCTGAAAAATTTCAGGAACTCCAGCGAGTCGATATCGCCCTCGGCCGGTTTTGGAAAAATAAATGCAGAAACTTCAGGGAAATACAATCCCACAAGTGAAGGGCCGA
>CAMBRL010000032.1 GCA_945870105.1 Chitinophaga pinensis | reverse complement strand
CACCCGTTTACACCATTGCCTTGGGCGATACCAATGTGCGCAAAGATGTGATCCTCGCCCGCGTTAACCACAACCGTTTTGCCTACCTCGGAAATAACTTTCCGCTCGAGATAGTTGCCGAAGCCAAACAATTCAAAGGCTCTGAAGTAATGCTCACCATGTTGTGGGACAGCGCAAAAGTTTTTGAAAAGAAGATTAACGTAAGCAGCGATAATTACAGCGAAACTATTCCCGTCATTCTGGAAGCAAAGAAACCCGGCTTGCAGAAATACACGGTGCGACTTTCCTCATTAAAAGGTGAAGTAACCCTGCGCAACAATAGCACCGAACTATACATTGAAGTACTCGATGGCAGACAAAAAGTATTAATTGTTGCCAACAACGCACACCCCGATATTGCCGCCTTGCGACAAGCTATTGAAGTGAATGAGAATTATGAAGTAGATGTGCGTCTCCTCGATAATCTGGACAAGAATATCAACGGATATAATCTTGTTATCCTGCACCAGATACCTTCACAAAAACCTGCAGGACAAACCCTGATGCAGAATGTTATTAAATCAGGCATTCCTGCTTTTTACATTTTAGGAAAAGACACCAAAATGCAAAGTTTTAACACCGCAGGTTTGGGTCTTGAAATACAGGTGAAGAATAATTCAGTAAACGAAGTGCAGGCTGTTCCCGATGAAAACTTTTCGCTCTTTACGTTGGATGATGAACTGCGAAAGAACATTCAGAAGTTTCCTCCTTTGCAAGCGCCTTTCGGTGATTACAGGCTAAGCCCTGCTGCCTCGGTAATGCTGAAACAACGCATCGGCATGGTGGCTACCGATATGCCTTTGCTGTACTTTACTCAACAAGGTGAAAACAAAATAGGAGTCCTTGCAGGTGAAGGTTTATGGCATTGGAGGCTGAGTGATTTCTCCATTAACGGAAACCACAATGCGTTCAATTCTTTTATCAGCAAAATTGTACAATACCTTTCGGTAAAAACCGACAAGAGCCTGTTTCGCGTGAATGTTAAAAATCATTTCACCGAAAGTGAGCAGGTTGTTTTTGATGCCGAACTTTACAACGAAAGCTACGAGCTGATCAATGAGCCCGAAGTGAACATGACCATTGTGAACAGCGATAACAATAAGTTTCCGTTCACGTTTACCCGCACCGGAAATGCTTACCGCCTGAATGCCGGAAACCTTGCGCCCGGAAATTACAGCTACGAAGCAACCGTTAGTGTTGGTGAGAAAACCCTGAATGCGCGTGGAAGATTTACTGTGAGTGCGTTGTTTATTGAAACGGTAAATACCGTTGCCGACCATCAGTTGCTGTATAACCTTGCCACATCTACAGGCGGAAAGATGTTCTACAAAAACGAATTGGAAAATCTTGGCAATGAAATTGCCTCGCGTGAAGATATTAAGCCTGTGATTTACAACCAGAAAAAGCTGCGCGATGTTATTCATTTCAAATGGCTGTTCTTTTTGATACTGTTTATGCTGGCAGCAGAGTGGGTAACACGAAAAAGAAATGGAGCTTATTAACAGGTAGAACCTTTACATTTGCAGAAATGAAAGAGAAGGAATTATTTGATACTGTTTCTTATAAATGCAGCAAGGCAGTAACACGCGCCTACAGCACTTCTTTTTCGCTTGCTATCAATGTGCTGCACAAAGATTTAATCCGTCCCATTCATGCTGTTTACGGTTTTGTGCGCTTTGCAGATGAGATAGTAGATAGCTTTCATGAGTTCAATAAAAAGGAATTGCTGAAACGGTTTTCTCTCGAAACTAAAGTGGCTATTAAAGAGGGTATCAGTCTGAATCCAATACTCAACAGTTTTCAGCAAACTGTAAACCGCTACAAAATTGAAGAGGAGTTGATTGATATATTCCTGCACAGCATGGAAATGGATCTGGAAAAGAAAAACCACGACCGAAAAAGCTTTGACGAGTATGTGTTAGGCTCGGCCGAAGCAGTTGGTTTGATGTGTCTTCGTATTTTCTGCAAAGGAAATGAACAGCAGTATCAATCGCTGAAACACCCCGCAATGAAGCTGGGTGCTGCTTTTCAGAAAGTAAATTTTCTGCGCGACATGAAGGCTGACAATCAAAATCTGGGCAGAATTTATTTTCCGGGATTGCAGATGGAAAATTTTAACGAACAGGTAAAGCATGAATTAGAAGCAGAAATTGAAAGTGATTATCGTGAAGGTTATGCAGGTATCATGCAGCTTCCGAAAGAAAGCCGTTTTGCGGTTTACATGGTCTATGTTTATTACTATTCGCTTTTCAAAAAGATAAAAAATACACCAACGGAAGGAGTAATGAATGGTCGTATCCGCATTTCAAATCCAAGGAAATATGCGTTGCTGGCCGGAGCTTATTTCAGACACAGTTTAAATTTAATTTAGAATGAAATCTGTTCTTGTTTCTTGTTTCTTATTTCTTGCTTTTGTTTCAGCATTTGGTCAGGATTTAACGCTTGACGATGTGCGCAAAAAATACCCGCTTGCCACCAAAGATGAAGTTGTTTGCAACGAACTTTGCACAGCTCTAAAAGGTAAAGTTGATGGCACTGATGTTTTGTCGGGTTATGCAGGCAGTGTTACCATGCTGATGGCAAAATACACCTCCAATCCATTTACAAAAATGGAGCATTTTAAAGAAGGGAAAAAGCTATTGGAAGATGCCATTTCGCACAACAAAAACGATATTGAGCTGCGTTTTCTGCGTTTTGCCATTCAGGATAATCTGCCGTCAATGCTGGGCTACAATGAAAACTTAGAAGAAGATAAAAGCTATATCATGAAATATCTTCCCATGCTCGATAAACGTGAATTGCGTAAGGCTATTGCAAACTATCTGATTAAGTCTGAGAAGACGGATGATAAAGAGAAAGCCAGTTTAAAAAAGTACCAGAATTGATGTTTTGGATTTCAGGAATACTAATCATGTTCATTAGCTTCTGGTTTATGGAAGCAGTGGCATGGAGCGCACACAAATATCTGATGCACGGTTTCTTTTGGAATGTTCATCAGGATCATCATGTAATGACGGGTAAATTCTTTCAGAAAAACGATTGGTTCTTTCTGATTTTTGCCATACCAAGTTGGTTGTTTATGATGTTCGGTATTATGGCGGGTTGCGACTGGCGAATGTGGGTGGGAATTGGTATTGCTGTTTACGGAGTAGCTTATACCTTTGTCCATGAGATACTGATTCACCAACGGATAAAACTATTTAAGCGCACCGGTATTACCTACTTTATTGCCTTGCGCAAAGCTCACCGTGCACATCACAAACACCTAACCAAAGAAGACGGTGAATGTTTCGGCATGTTGCTGGTTCCCAAAAAATATTTTGAAGCAGCAAGGAAAGAGAAAACGCTTTTTGATAATGCCTGATGGAGCAATATACTTATCTGCTCATTAATTTTTTCTCGCTTTTAGTTCCGTTTATACTCAGCTTCGAAAGCCGAATAGGGTATTACAAAAAATGGAAATATCTTTTCCCGGCAATGACTGCAACTGCTCTATTCTTTATTATTTGGGACAGCATTTTTACAGCCAATGGCGTGTGGGGTTTTAATCCAAAATTTGTAACAGGAATTACAATTTACAACCTGCCTTTAGAAGAAATCATGTTTTTCTTTTGCATTCCGTATTCCAGCATTTTTGCTTATGAGGCGTTGGGATTAAGTTCAAAGTTTAAAGTTCAAAGTTCAAAGTTTATTTCAGTTTTGCTCCTAGTGGTATCTACTATTGGCATTATTCTCTTTCACGACAAAGCCTATACTTTTTACACTTGTTTGTTTCTTGGTGTTTTTCTGTTGTTGCAATTACTGTGGTTAAAAGGCGAATACTTAGGAAGATTTTATTTTGCCTATTTAGTAATTCTTATCCCCTTCACCATTGTAAACGGTTTACTTACCGGCAGCTGGATTGGTGAACCGGTGGTTTGGTATAACAACGAAGAAAATCTTGCTATCCGTTTTCTCACCATCCCTGTTGAGGATGTTTTTTACGGAATGCTGATGCTGGGGATGAGCATTAGTATTTATGAAAGGTTAAAGATGAAAACTTTTCTTACCACTAAGAACACTGAGCGCACTTAGGTTCACTAGGAACATAGGCACAGAAAAGCAGTGCCTGTGTTTAACCAATTAAAAATGCTTTAGTGACCTTGTGTCCTAAGTGGTAAAAGCCTAATTCTCCCAAACAACTTCCGTACTGCTTGAATACCCCGTCTCATATTTTCCGCGGTGAATTTTCTCCACTTCGTTGCGTTTGATTTTAAGAGTAGGAGTAAGGAGTTTGTTTTCCACTGTCCAGTCGCCTTTTAACACCACCATACGTTTCAGCATTTCGTGTTGGTCAAGTTTCGGGTTTACAATTTTCATGGTTTCGGCAAGGCTGCGTTCTATTTCTTCTTTTGCTTTTTTCTTGCCTGCTTCTGAAAGTGTAATCATAGCAATAGGTTGAGCAATTCCATCACCCACTACACATACCTGATCCACATCTTCATTTACCGAAATTTTCATTTCAATTGGTGCCGGAGCAACGTATTTGCCTTTGGTGGTTTTGAAAATATCTTTAACGCGACCAGTAATTTGCAGGTAGCCATCGCTGTCAATTTTTCCTTCATCACCGGTGCGCAGGTAACCATCTTCAGTAAAACTGTCTTTGGTCATTTGAGGTTCTTTGTAATAGCCCAGCATCAGACCTTCATGTTTGGTAAGCACTTCATGCTGCTCACTTAGTTTTACCTGAACATGCGGTAATGATTGTCCAACGCAACCTATTCTTATTTTTCCGGAAAGTGTAACGTGTGAGTAGCAGCAGTTTTCAGTCATGGCATAGGCTTCTTGAATTTTAATATCCAAACGAGCAAACCAACGGATTAGCGAAGCCGGCATGGGAGCTGCACCTACAAATACATTGGTAGCTTCCGACAAGCCTAATCCTTTCTTTATTTTATTTTTTACTATTGAATTCAGAATGGGAATGTTCAGAAATATATCCAGTTTTTTCTGTGGCATTTTTCCAAGAATACCCTGCTGAAATTTGCTCCAGATACGAGGAACACCCAGGAAAACAGTTGGCTGTACTTCGGCCAGATTTTTTGGAAATTTATCCAGCGATTCGCTGAATGCAATACTTCCGCCAGAATACAATCCTCCGAGCTCAACTAAGAAGCGCTCCGCAATATGGCATAGCGGGAGGTAGGATAAAAATTTAGAAGAGTTGTCAATGTTAATAAGCTTTACTGCATTTTCTGCAGTGAATGAAAAGTTGTGGAAACTGTGCATCACACCTTTTGGCATACCTGTGGTTCCGGATGTGTAGATGATTGTAGCCATTTCATTGGGCATGCGCACAACATCTTCTTCAATGGGTTTTACTCCTTTTACAATTTCGTCCCATGTTTCGTAACCGGGCTCTGTATAAAACGGAAACGCAATACAGCGCACACCTTTAGGAACTCCCGGACGCATTGCTTCCCATCCATCCAATTTTCCAACGAACAGCAACTTTGCCTCGCTGTGCTCTAAAATCAATTTTATAGTTTCAGCATTCAGGTTAGGATACATCGGCACCGAAACGTGTCCCGACATCATAATAGCCAGATCACTGATAATCCAGTGTGCGCAGTTTTTTGAAATCAAGGCAATATTGCTTCCTGCCGGAAGGTTCATGCCTTTTAATGCAGCCGCCATTTTGCGCACTTCTTCGCCTGTTTGTTTCCAGGTCCATTCGTGCCATTTATCATTAATAGGCTGGCGAAGGAAAACTTTATCGGGTGTTTCTTGTTCCCATTTGTAAAGCATTTCGAGTGGTGAGCTGTAAACTGACATAGTGTTAATGTTTTAGTGTGTTGATGAAAGATTATCTTTGCAAACTTATATTTTTCTATTCTAATTCCAAATGAAACTATCAACTAAAGTAACCGAACTATTAGACATTGAATTTCCGATAATCATGGCTCCTATGTTTCTGGTGTCAAACGAACCCATGATGAAATCGGCAATGGATTCAGGTATTATGGGATGTTTTCCTTCACTGAACTATCGCCATGAAGGTGAGTTTGAAAGGGTGCTTGATAATCTGAACGATTACAAAAAGAAAAATAATGTATCGGGCAATTACGGTGTAAACCTGATTGTTCAGAAAACCAATCCGCTTTTTGTAAAGCACCTGCAAGCCTGTGTAGATAAAAAAGTTCCGTTTTATATTACCTCATTAGGCAGTCCTGCCGAAGTAATTGAAAAAGCTCATACCTACGGAGCAAAGGTTTTTTGTGATGTTACCAATGTTGAACATGCACAGAAATGTTTTGATTTAGGTTGCGATGGTTTTATAGCAGTAGGGCAGGGAGCAGGCGGACACGCAGGTCCTTACCCTCTTCAATTATTGGTTCCTACCTTGAAAAAACATTTTCCGGGAATGCCGGTAGTTTCGGCCGGTGGTGTTGCCAGTGGTGAAGGAATTGCTTCTATGCTGGCGCTGGGTGCAGAAGGTGTTTCTATCGGAACACGCTACATCGCCTGTCCGGAAGCGGGAGTAAACGATGCCTACAAAAATGCCATTGTGGATTCTAAAATGAAAGACATTGTAATGACCGATAAAATTTCGGGAACACCTTGTACTATTATTAATACACCCTACGCCAAAAAGATTGGTTACAAACAAAACTGGTTGGAAAAGGCGCTTAGCACCAACAAACGCACCAAAAAATATTTCAAACTGCTTATTCAATTTCGCGGAATGCAAAAGCTTGAAAAATCAATTAAGCCTGCCGGCTACGATACACTGTGGTGTGCCGGACAAAGCGTGGAAATGATTGATGAGATTATGCCAATCAAACAAATTACCGATAAGCTGATGAAGGAAACGTTTGATACGTTGGCAAGGCTGAAGACAATTACGCTGAAAGAGGTTTTAGCTTAATTACTCCACCATCATCTTAAAACCCACACCGTGAATATTCACGATTTGTATTTTAGAGTCGCCCGCTAAGTATTTGCGCAGGCGTGCAATAAATACATCCATGCTGCGGCCGGTAAAATAATCATCATTACCCCACACTATTTTAAGGATCATTTCGCGGGTAAGCACCTGGTTGCGGTTGATGCAAAAGAGTTTCAGTGTGTCAGCTTCGCGTTGGGTAAGCGTTTCGGTGTTACCGCCCAGTGTCAGGGTAAGGTTCGAGTAATTAAATTTGTATTTACCAATGTCAAAAACGTTTTTAGCCTCACCGCTTATATCATTGTAGCATCGTTTAAGCACTGCCTTCACCCGCAACAAAAACTCTTCGGTACTGAAAGGTTTGGTGATGTAATCATCGGCACCACTTACAAAACCTTTGATACGGTCTTCCTTCATGCTTTTTGCTGTAAGAAATATTATAGGAATTTTAGGATTCAGTTTACGCGCTTCGGTAGCCACTGCAAAGCCATCTTTTTTGGGCAGCATCACATCAAATATGCAGAGATGATAATGGTTTTTCATAAAGTCCTGGATGGCTGCAATGCCGTCTTTTTGCCAGCTGATTTTATAGCCTTCCATTTCAAGAACATCTTTTACAACCATGCCCAGGTTTTCGTCATCTTCAACAAGAAGGATTGAGAGTTTATCTTTGTTTGCCATAGTTTTTGTTTTTATTCAGATAGAACGCAGATTTTTATGATCATTAAGATGATTTAAGATTTACATATCAGTGTGAATCATAAAAATCATAATAATCTGCGTTCTATCAATCGTTTCTAAAATGGTAAATACACATCAAACCTGCTGCCCTTGCCGGTTTCGCTTTCTAATTTAATCATGCCATGATGTGCATCTGTAATTGTTTTTACATAAAATAATCCCAACCCGAACCCCTTTACATTGTGCATATCACCTGTTGGTACACGGTAAAATTTCGAGAAAATATTCTTCTGAATTTCTTTGCTTATTCCTATCGCGTTATCCTGAATGCTGATGACAATTCCTTTTGCCGTGTTTCTTGTTTTGATACTGATTACAGGAGGTTCAACGGCATATTTAATGGCATTGTCAAGCAGGTTGTAAATGATATTGGTGAGGTGAACCTTGTCTGCATCAATGATTGTTTTCTCTGCTTTTAAATCACACGAAATGCTGCCGCCTTTTTCGTGAATAACAACCTCCATATTTTCAATGGTCTGGCGGATAACAGTGTGCACATCTACTTGCGATTTATTGAGTTTTATTTGTCCTGCATCAATGTCTGCCATTTGCAAAACCTTTTCCACCATGGTTTTCAGGCGGTTTGTTTCGTCCATTATTATTCGTGAGTAACGGGCGCGTTTTTCAGCGGAACCACCCACTTCTTCACGCATCAGCATTTCACTTGAAACAGAAATAGTGGAAATAGGTGTTTTAAATTCGTGCGTCATGTTATTGATGAAATCATTCTTTATTTCCGAAAGTTTTTTCTGGCGAAGGATTACCCCCAATGTATAACCGAAAAATATAATAACCACCAGCAAAATCACGGAAGAAAAAACCCAGATACCCAACTGACTAAGGATATAACTGTCTTTCTCAGGAAAATAAACTCCGAAGTAGTGATTGTCACCTTTCCAAACGGGTGGTGGTGCGTTGGATGATTTCTTTATTTCACTGCTGTCGCTCATAAAAACATAGCGTCCGAAAACAATACTGTCGGTAAAGCAATCGTAAATACCGTATTCAAAATCCACATCAATGTTGCGTTCTTCAAATTCCTTTTTCAACAGCGACTCCAATAAATAAGGATGAAGCGTATCGTTCATGCTTACCACAAAATAGTTAGAGGTTGGCTGTTTAATCGGCAGCACTTCTGTGGAATCCTTATTCAGCTTTTTCAGTTGCTGAGCAACATCCTGAAGGGCGATGTTTACTCGGTCGTTAAATTGTTTGTCCTTTAAATCAAATGCCTTGCGCACCCAAAAAATCTGGGTAACAATAATGCCGGTAATGGAAAGGGTGGCAAGTAAAACAACAATGCGTATAGCCTGACGATGCATAGGATATTGTTACGTCACCCTGAATTTATTTCAGGGTCTTTATATTGAGATGCTGAAACAAGTTCAGTATGACGTTTCACGGGTCTAAATTAGGTTTAAAAATGTTAAACGATTCACAATTAGCAAATCATTAACAAGCAAAAAATCATAAACAATCGTAAGTTTGGGACATAAATTCTAAAAACATAAAAATGAAAATCACCTCTCTTTTTTCTGCAATGCTATTCTTCGTTGCCGTTTCAGCATCAGCACAAACCGGTCACGAAGGCCATAATCACGGAACATCACCCGCTGACCCGGCATTAATTCAGTCTTCTTTTAAATGGGAAGAATCAGTGCATGATTTCGGTAAAATAAAACAAGGTGTTCCTGCAACTGCAACATTTACATTTACCAATACCGGAACGCAACCAATAGTAATTTCTGAAGCTAAGGCATCTTGCGGATGCACTGTTCCTGAGTTTTCAAAAGAACCTGTTGCGCCCGGTGCAAAAGGAATTGTAAAAGCTACTTACAATGCAGCAAACGCAGGTTTCTTTGATAAAGACGTAACCATTATGTCTAATGCCAGCGCAATAGATGTGAAACTGAAAATCAAAGGCGAAGTTGTTACGGAGTAAAAGCACTCTTTTCTTCTTTTTTCTTTTGCTTTTTGCTGCCTGCAAAAAAGACAGTATTTCACTTAACTATACCGAACTCACTACCGGAGCTGACACCAAACTGCGCGGCATTTATTTCTTTAATGAAAACACAGGCTTTGTTTGTGGAGGAGAGAAAAATGAATCTGGTCAAATTCTAAAAACCACTGATGGTGGAGCCAACTGGCAACAGGTATATTCGTCCTCACTTGCATTGCGCGACATTACCTTTGTAAATGATTCACTTGGCTTTGCCTGTGGAGACAGTCTTCTTATTGTAAAAACCACTGATGGCGGAAACACCTGGAATAAATTAGACTTGCCTTACGTTCCTGTTATTATTTGTCCGCTTACCTCTGTTCAGTTTCGTGATGCCCAACACGGTTTTATCTGTGGCGGGGAAAACACAGATAAAGGAATTACCCTGCGCACTGCTGATGGTGGCGTGTGGTGGGATTACCAGGCTTTTTACAATACAGAAGTAACAGAAAATTATTTCACCAACGATACCACCGGTTACATTACTGCTAACGGTGCAGTATTTAAAGCAACAGCAGATGTTCTGACAAATAACTACCTGAATATTGAAGGAGATTTCTTTACTTCTGTTTGCTTTACTTCAGATGATGATGGTTTTGTCTGTGGCTATGATGGTGGTATTTACAAAACAGTTGATGCCGGTGCTTCATGGAAACAAGTGCGAAAAGACAACAGCGCATTTTCAGCGCGCACACATTTTAACAAAATCCGTTTTGCGGGAGTAGACAAAGGTTTTGCGGTTGGCAATAACGGTGAAGTCTATTATTCGGATGATGCCGGTGAGAGCTGGAAGCAGTCTGATAATTTTTCGGATGAAAATCTATACTCCATATTTGTCCTGAATAGTAGCACTTGCTATATTTCAGGAGATGGGGGGAAGCTTTACAAGGTTTCTTTTTAGATACTCTTCACTTCCTTTTTCATAAACGAATAAGCTTTCTGCAACACTTTTGCATAAGCGGTATCGGTAAAGCTTTCTGCTCTGCCTGTTGATTTGTGAACAATGGTGAGCGTAAGTAATTCATCCATACTGAAGGTAAGGTCGTAAAGCATCAGCAGGTGATTGAGTTTGGTGGTGTTTCTCATAAAAGCCCAAAGCTAAAAATTGAAAGGTTATTAAGCTGAATTGTTCATATATAAATTGATTGCTTTTGGTTTAGTGGAATAATACACCTAAATTTCGCGGCTTTATATCTTTAATTATCAGCATGAAACAGCTATACTATCTTTTCGTCTTCATTGTCAGTTCTGTGTTTGTTCAGCAAACTGCTATAGCACAAAACTCAGTGCAATCTGAACTGAAATATGTGCGCATCAACATAGGGCACGGAGGACTTCACTGTCCTTTCCTTGGTCCTCAATTAGAGAAAAAGTTAAAGGAGATGGGTGATGTTAGCAACATGAAAGTTTATAAACAGGAAAGCTACGCCACCTTTGAATTGCCCGCCACCATGCCTGTTACCGATTCCGACATCAGACAAGTAGCTATTAAAGTCGGCTATCCTGATGCCGATGTGAATGTGGTGATTTCTGATACTGCACCCATCAATCAGCAATAAAACGAAAGGATGCAAAGTAAATTACGGAGCTTTATTCTTACAGTAGTTGCAGCAGGTGTTCTGCTTATTCAGCCTGTGTATTCGCAGGTGACATCTACGTTTATGCGAACCTTCAGCGGAGGCGGAATGAATGGGGGGCTTGCACTGGAAACCACTTCTGACGGTGGTTTTATAGGAACAGGTCAGCACGAAAGTTCCGGTGCCGGAAGTTGTGATTTGTATGTGTATAAAGTAAACGCTTGCGGTGATCCGGAATGGTTTAAAACCTATGGAAGCGGAGCAGAAGATGGTGGCAAATGGATAGAACAAACTACTGACGGAGGATATGTTATTTCAGGGCTTACTCACTTTGGTGCTGGAAACTATGACAACTGGCTTTTGAAATTAGATGCATTAGGAAATATCCAGTGGAATCAAATCTATGGCGGTGGAGGAAATGATTACGGCTTGTATGTAAACCTTACCAGTGATGGTGGTTACATTATGTCCGGCTTTATGGAAGGATTGGGTTATGGAGGTGCCGATGTATCGTTGGTAAAAGTAGATGCAGCCGGAAATACACAATGGGTAAAAATATATGGTGGTGCAGGCAGCGACTGGGGTGATTTTGTGGAGCAAACACCCGATGGAGGTTATATTGTTACAGGCTATACCGACAGCTACGGAGCGGGTGGGCCTGATGTATATGTATTGAAAGTAGATGCCGCAGGAAATCTGCAATGGTCAAAAACCTATGGCACACCGGGAGATGATTCTCAACCCTGGGGAAACCTTGGTTACATAACACCTGACGGTGGCTATATCCTTGCATCACATACTAATGGGGCAGGAGCAGGCAACTTTGATTTCTGGGTTTTGAAATTAGATGTGGCAGGTAATGTTGAGTGGTCAAAAACATATGGAGGACCCGGTGAGGAATCTTCGCGCCACATTGAGCCAACTCCTGATGGTGGTTTTATTGTTGGCGGCTATACCAGCAGCTGGGGTGCAGGCGGATATGATGCCTATGTGGTGAAGTTAGATGTTACAGGCAATCCGAGATGGAGTAAAGTTTACGGTGGTGGTGGTACCGACAGAGCAGTAGGTATTAAGAATACAAACGATGGCGGCTATTCCATGTCGCTGATATCATCCAGTTTTGGCGCTAATTATTTTGACCCTGTGTTTATGAAAGTAGACAGCGCGGGTTATGTTGGTTGCAATGAATCAGTTCCGGCAACTGCGGTGGGTAATTTTGCTCCGACTGTAACTTCACCGCCAACCAATTCAGGTGTTCCGGCTTATGCAGGTTCAACGGCTAACATAGTTCCAGGCATCTGGGCGCCCGTTGATAATTTCCTGTGCTTCGAGTGTGTTACCGTTCCCACCTTTGTTGCCAGCGACACCATTTCCTGTCTGGGTGAGAGTGTGGACTTTTATAACACCACTACCATAGGACAACGTTGTTACGAGGAGTGGGAAGTGGACGGACAAATTGTTACGGGTATTGACACCATGACGTATATCTTCAACACTCCGGGTATTTATACCGTTAGTCTTTTGTCGCGCTGCGGATCGAGTGCTGATACCATCAGTGCATCGGTATTGGTAGTGCCTGACCCGGTTGCAGATTTCACCTTTAGTAATGAGTGTATGAATACGGCTATCAGTTTTACCGATGCCTCTACCACACCGCCTTTTGTTACCGTGCTTACCCAGCGTGCGTGGGATTTTGGTGATGGAAGTCCTCTGTTGATTGCTCAAAATCCAATACACCAATATGCTGCACCGGGAAGCTATAATGTAACGCTAACCGTTACCAATAATGAGGGTTGCATTAACAGCGTTACCAAAGTTGTTACAGCACATCCTGAGCCGGTGGCGGGTTTCTCGTTTACAGATGTGTGCGATGGCAACCCCGTAAACTTTCAGGATACCTCAACAGTATTGACGGGTAACATTGTTGCTTGGGATTGGAACTTTGATGACGGAACAACTTCTGCTGTGCAGAACAACGCACATAATTTTTTAACACCCGGACAGTTTGATTTAGTGCTTACCGTTACCACCGACAGCGGCTGTGTTGATTCATTCACTTATACGGTAAATAACTTCCCGGTTCCGGTGCCTGACTTTACGGTTGCCAATTCATGTTTTAATGTAACCAGTACATTCAATAATACCAGCACGGTGTTAACCGGAACAATACAAACCAACGCATGGGATTTTGGTGATGGTGCTGTTTCTCCCGCTGTAAGTCCTACGCATTTATATGCTGCTGACGGAAGCTACACTGTTAAATTAATCACCACCTCCGATGAAGGCTGTGTTGACTCCATAAGCAAAACTATTTCCATCAATCCATTGCCGGTGGCAGACTTCAGTGCGCTCGATACCTGTCAGGGTGTGGTGGTTTCGTTTACGGATTTATCGGCAGTTACTTCTACTAACATTGTAACTTGGGATTGGACCTTTGGCGGTAATGGAACTTCAACCAATTCAAATCCAACGCATGCCTTCACCAGTGCAGGCACCTTTAATGTTGAGTTGCGGGTAGAAACCGACTCGGCTTGTGCTGACTCCATTACCTATCCTGTTATTGCGCATCCCAATCCGGTGGCGGAGTTTAGTTTTGATGATGAGTGTTTTGGTGATGTAAATGATTTTGTAAGTCTTTCTACTGTTGCTTCGGGAACTATTGATGTGTATGATTGGGACTTAGATGCCGGCATCATCGCCACACAGGATACATCGTTTGTGTATGCCGCAGCCGGACAGTATAACATTACGTTGGATGTTACCACCAACTTCGGGTGTACCAACTCGGTTGCTCATTCATTGGAGGTGTATAACAACCCGGTTGCAGACTTTTCTACTGCCAATGTGTGTTTAACTACTCCTGCCTCGTTTGATGATTTATCCACTTCGCTTTCGGGCAACATAACCAACCGTGCATGGGACTTAGGCGATGGCACGCTTTTAAATGTTGGTTCAAGTGTTCCGTTTCAGCATACGTATACTGCACCCAATACCTACACGGTTCAGTTGATTACTACCACACAATACGGTTGCGATGATACCATCAGCAAGCCCATTGTGATACATCCGATGCCGGTGGTTGACTTCTCGTATGACATTGTTTGTTTCGGTTATCCAACTTCGTTTACTGATTTATCAACCGTTACCTCCGGTGCGGTTACAGGCTGGAACTGGAACTTCAACGGCACACCCGTTTCGGGAACAGGTACACCGCAGTTTACTTTTTCGCAGCCGGGGTTGAACGGTGTTACACTAACCGCCACTACCGACAGCGGTTGTGTAGGTGGCAACGAGCACTCGGTGCTGGTGTGGGATTTACCTGAGCCTGACTTTACATTTACCAAAGTGTGTGAGAACGATACTACCTTCTTTACCAACAGCAGCATCATTGCCAACGGAAGTATTGACGGATGGCTGTGGGATTTTGCCGATGGCGGTGCCAGTTCAGCGCAAAGCGACCCGCAACACATCTTCAGCGCGGCAGGTTTTTACAATGTTACATTAACAGGAACTTCCAACAATCAATGTGTGGATTCAATCACGCATTCGGTGGAAGTGTATCCTTTGCCCGTGCCTGTCTTTAGTGCAGTGCCCGACAGCGGTTGTCAGCCTTTGCGCGTTGACTTCACCGACCTGAGCACCATTGCCGCAGGCTATAACATCAATCAGTGGCGTTGGGATTTTGGCATTACACCGCCCGCCATTTCGGGAACGCAGAACACCTTTTTTGTTTACGACACAGCGGGAACATTCAGCGTTACCTACACCGTTACCTCTACCAATCAGTGTGCGGTAACCATTACCGAACCCGATTTAATCACCGTATTCCCTAAGCCCAATGCAGCATTCAGCTACATGCCGCAGCCTACTACCATTGTGTATCCCTTCATCACGTTTACTGATTTTTCATCAGTGGCAACGGGAAGCATCACCAACTGGGATTATGATCTGGGTGACGGCACATCGGAAACTATTCCAAGCCCAACCCATATTTACCGCGATACGCTTACCTATTACGTTACGCAGATTGTTACTACCGACATGGGGTGCAGCGACACGGTTACCCACGCCATTGTGATTGACCCTGAGTTTACCATTTATGTACCTACAGGATTTACTCCCGATGGAGACGGACTGAACGACATCTTTTATGTTGAAGGCATAGGCATCAAAAACATGGCGCTGCGCGTTTTCAACCGCTGGGGCGAACAGCTTTTCTTTTCCGATAATCTTAACCTGGGCTGGAACGGCCGCAAATTCAATGAAGGTGCTAACCTGGAAGAGGGTGGACTCTACGTTTACTTTATTGAGATTACCGATGTAAACGCACATACCTACGAGTTTAAGGGTACGGTTACGTTGGTGAGGTAATCAATTCTGATTTGCCTTCAAATCGTTGCAATAATTCTCATTATTGCTATCGTGCAAACCAAATTCAGAGGCGCGGTGCCAGTCGCTGCAGGCGCCTTCTTTATCATTCAGTTTGTAGCGGCAGTTGCCGCGGTTCATATAGGCTTGTGCATATTGAGGGTTCAGTAAAATGGCGCAGTTATAATCCTGCAAGGCACCGGCAAGGTCGTTGCTTTTTGTTCTGCAAACACCGCGGTTAAAAAGCGCTTCGTTATCATCGGGTTTCAGTTGTATGGCTGCTGTGTAGTCTTTAATAGCTGCCGCGAACTGTTGTAGTTTATAATAAACAATGCCACGGCTCAAATAGGCTTCCGCCAATTTAGGGTCAAATTCCAGCGCCTTGCTGTAATGGGTAATAGCTTCTTTTAAATCGCCATTATTAGCAAGAAAATTACCGCGGTTGTAATGGTAATCGGCAGATTGCGAAAACGCAACTAAACTCAGTGCAGAAAAAAACAGGACAAGAAAACCGTAGCGCATATAAACCTGAAAGGCTATGCAAAACTACTTGTGTAGTGAAACAGTTTACAGAAATTCGACAAGCAAGGTATAACAGCCAACCAAAGCCTATCTGCTTGCGAGCATTGCCTTGCAGAAACTGATATTCTTATCATTAGGCAATCCGAATTTAACCGCATTCTCCCAATCCTGACAAGCACCTTCTTTGTCATCCATTTTAAATTTGGCATTGCCGCGATTAACATACGCCTGAGCAAAATCTGGGCTCAGGGCTATGGCCTGACTATAATCTATAATGGAAGAACTGAGGTCGGCAAGTTTGCCATTGCAGGCAGCGCGGAAAAAGAAGGCATCTTTATCTTTCGGGTTCAAGGAAAGCGCCTTGCTGAAATCGGCAATAGCTCCCCGGTAATCAGCTAGACGGTATTTTGCCTCCCCGCGGCTAAACCATGCTTCCTGCAATTTAGGGTCGAGCTTTATGGCTTCGTCATAATAAGGCAGAGCCTCGTCATAAGTGCCGTTGGCAGCCAGATAGCTTCCACGGTTATACTGATACGTTGCTGATTGTGCAAAAACAAAACAGCCTATTGAAATGTTGAGTAGTGTGAGTAGAACCTTGCGCATAAATTGAGATTTGGTTTGTCTGGTATTTAACTCTGAACAGCTTGATTAAGTTAAGCCGTTTATCGATTAATAAATGAAAGAAGAATATAGTTTTGCGACTATGATAAATTTCTAATTTCGCGCACGAAATAACTTTAAACATTGAACATTAAACTTTAAACACAAATGGCTTTCGACATTGAAATGATCCGCAAAACCTACGCGGAATTACCCGGTAAAGTAGAGGCAGCCCGCAAACTGGTTGGCCGTCCGCTTACCCTTACTGAAAAAATATTGTATGCCCACTTACACAGTGAGCAGAAACCCGATAATTTCCAACGCGGAAAATCCTACGTTGATTTTGCACCGGATCGTGTTGCTATGCAGGATGCAACAGCGCAGATGGCATTGTTGCAATTCATGCAGGCAGGCAGACCTAAAGTAGCTGTGCCTTCAACCGTACACTGCGACCACCTTATTACCGCAAAGAACGGAGCAGCAGAAGATTTAGCATTTGCCAACAACGAAAGCAAAGAAGTGTATGATTTCCTTGGTTCGGTATCTAATAAATACGGATTAGGTTTCTGGAAACCGGGTGCAGGTATTATCCACCAGGTTGTTTTGGAAAACTATGCTTTTCCCGGAGGAATGATGATTGGAACCGATTCACACACCGTAAACGCGGGTGGATTGGGAATGATTGCCATTGGTGTTGGTGGTGCTGATGCCTGCGATGTAATGGCAGGTTTAGCTTGGGAATTGAAAATGCCGAAACTGATTGGTGTTAAACTTACCGGCAAACTAAGCGGCTGGACTGCACCAAAAGATGTAATTTTAAAAGTAGCAGGTATCCTTACCGTTAAAGGCGGAACCGATGCAGTAGTTGAATATTTTGGTGAAGGCGCAACCTCAATGAGCTGCACCGGAAAAGGAACTATCTGTAACATGGGAGCTGAGATAGGAGCAACCACTTCTACGTTTGGATATGATGATTCAATGGCAAGATATTTAAAAGCAACCGGCCGTGCCGATGTTGCTGAACTTGCTGACAAAATAAGAGAACACCTTACTGCCGATGCAGAAGTGTATGCAAATCCTGAAAAGTATTTTGATCAGGTAATTGAAATCAACTTATCAGAGTTAGAGCCGCATGTAAACGGTCCTTTTACACCTGATTTAGCTACACCTATTTCTAAACTAAAAGAAGAGGCTCTTAAAAACGGCTGGCCTTTAAAAATATCAGTTGGCTTGCTGGGCTCCTGTACCAACTCATCGTATGAGGATATTTCACGTGCGGTTAGTCTTGCCAAACAGGTATCGGCTAAAAACCTGAAAGCAAAAGCAGAATACTTAATCAACCCGGGTTCTGAACAAATCCGCTACACCATTAAACGTGATGGTTTCTTAGATGTGTTTGACCAGATAGGCGCTAAAGTATTTACCAATGCCTGCGGTCCTTGCATAGGAATGTGGGACAGAATGGGAGCAGAGAAGAAAGAGAAAAATACCATCATCCACTCCTTCAACCGTAACTTTGCAAAACGTGCAGACGGCAATCCGAATACCTACGCCTTTGTTGCATCTCCTGAGATTGTAACGGCAATGGCTATTGCTGGTGATTTAACATTCAATCCGTTGACTGATTATCTGACCAACGAAAAAGGGGAGCAGGTAAAATTAGATCCGCCATCAGGTGATGAGTTGCCAACAAAAGGTTTTGCGGTAGAAGATGCCGGCTACCAGGCTCCTGCTGCTGACGGCAGCAAAGTAAGTGTTCTGGTTGCTGCAACATCAGACCGTTTGCAGATACTTTCTCCGTTCTCAGCCTGGGAAGGTGTTGACCTGAAAGGCTTGAAATTGTTAATTAAAGCAAAAGGGAAATGTACTACCGACCATATCTCTATGGCTGGTCCTTGGCTCAAATTCCGCGGACATCTGGATAACATCAGCAACAACATGTTGATTGGTGCAGTAAACGCTTACACAGAAAAGACTGATAGCGTTAAAAATCAACTGAACGGAGAATATGAATCAGTGCCTAAAGTGCAACGTGCTTACAAAGCTGCAAACATTGGTTCTATAGTAGTAGGTGACGAAAACTATGGTGAAGGTTCATCACGCGAACATGCAGCGATGGAGCCGCGCCACTTAGGCGTACGTGCGGTATTGGTAAAATCATTTGCCCGTATCCACGAAACCAATTTGAAAAAACAAGGAATGCTTGGATTAACTTTTGCCGACAAAGCAGACTACGATAAAATAAAAGAAGACGACAGCATTGATATTCTTGGCTTAACCGAGTTTGCGCCCGGCAAACAATTGCAATTGGTATTGCACCACAACGATGGTAATCATGACATCATTAAAGTAAACCACAGCTACAATGAGCAACAGATTGAGTGGTTTAAAGCAGGTGGAGCGCTGAATATTATCAGAGCACAGGTAGGAGCGTAAGCATTAATCCTTAATAAATAGAAAGCCCCGCGAAATTTGCGGGGCTTTCTATTTGTAAACTTTAGTAATTATTTACAATTACAATTAGCGCTTGCTTCTAAATTGGCAATTGCCGCATCGTAGTCTGCTTTGTTGTCAAAGTCATCCTGACAATACTCGCCATTGCCAACTCCTAATACACAGTCTGTGCAGGTTTGACATTTGTTGCATGATGCAAATCCTAATCCAAGAAGGGCGATAAAAAGGTAAAGTAGTTTTTTCATGTTGTTTTGGTTTTTATTAGTTAGTATTGATTTAATTGTTTCTGATGCTAAAGTAAAAAAATTATTCTCCGTGATCTGCGCATTCAACCCGGGTAAATAATGGCGTAACCACTACCGAAGGGCTGTCGGCAATAAACACATTGTAAAGTGAATCTTTGAGGTGGGCAAGGCTGTCAATATTTCCGCAAACCTGTGGTGAAATATAAACGGTGACACCATCGCTGTCGTTTACGGTGTAGTTGTAGCACACCCATTGTGCTTTTAAATCCTTTTTGTAGCTTTCAATGCCTCCGCATTTTTCATCTGAATAATAAACAGTATTGCCAACCGAGTCTTTTACCTTGCAGGTCTGGCAGGTGTTGCAGGATGTGAGAACAACAGTGGATAGCAAATAGCAAATAGCAAATAGTAAATAGTAAATAGTGTTATTGCCTTCAATTTTATATTTGCTATTTACTATCATCAATTTTATATTGATTAATTAATCTTCATCGCCCAGCCATGCTTATCCTCAGCTTTACCAAAACGGATAGCCTCTAATTCTTTGTGTATTTTACTTGATAGTTTGCGCTCACTAACTGGTGGTAACATGTAATCCTCGCCTTCAAAGCCAATTAACTCAATGGGGGCAATGGTGGCTGCAGTTCCTGTTCCAAAGGCATCTAATAATTGACCTTTGTTATGCGCCTCTACTAATTCGCCAATACTTATTTTGCGTTCTTCAACAGTAACTCCCATATCGCGGGCAAGTGTGAGAACACTGTCACGCGTAACACCGGGAAGAATGGTGTTGCTTACAGGAGGTGTAATCAGTTTATCGCCCACTTGAAAAATAACATTCATAGTTCCCGACTCTTCAATGTATTTATGTTCAAAAGCATCGGTCCAGATTAATTGCTGATACCCTTTTTCATGAGCAATTTTTGAAGGATAAAGTGAGCGACCATAATTGCCCGAAGCTTTCACATAACCGGTTCCGCCTTCAAAGGCGCGTGCAAATTTACTTTCCACCAATACCTTAATCGGTTGCGAATAATAAGCAGCTGAAGGTGATGTAATAACCATATACTTATAAGTATCGGAAGGGCGAACACCCAGAAATTCATCGGAAGCAAACATTACCGGACGAATATACAAAGAGCAGCCTGCTGCCGTTGGAATCCATTCTTTGTCTAACAATACCAACTTACGAATACTTTCCATAAATATTTCTTCGCTAACCTCTGGCATGCACATGCGTTTAGCAGAGCGGTTGAAGCGCTCAAAATTCTCTAACGGACGAAACAGAAATATCTCACTCTTTTCATTTTTGTAGGCTTTCATTCCTTCAAAAATACTTTGTCCGTAATGGATAACAGCCAGCGAAGGCGACATCTGTAATTTCTCGTAAGGAATTATTTTAGGGTTCTTCCATTGCTCATCTTCATAATCCATTTGAAACATATGGTCGGCAAATGTTTTACCAAAATGAAGATCACTGAAATCAGTCTCAGCAAGGCGCGAATGCGTTGTTTTTTGTATGTTGATATTTAAAGTTTCTGCAATCATTTCTGCTATTTTTTGTGCAATGTAGAAATATCTTTTAACCCGCTGTTTTATCGTTAGGTTAATTTTTTATCAGTTTTTCAACAAAACAAACTTTACCGCTCGTGTCGCTGATTTTAACAATATACAAACCTTGTGAAAGTGCTGAAATATCAATCACCGAAGTTTGGTTGGCAGATACTGTACTTACCATCAGTTGACCTGTTCCATTGAAAATTTCAATGATTGATTTTGTGTTTTCTGACTGTTGAATAGTAAGAATACCATTGCTTGGATTTGGATAAACTCTAACCTTTGTTCCTATGCTTTCTGTGATTCCAATTCCTGATAATTCATCTACGTAAAACAAATCTAATCCACCTTCAACAATATGTCCGGGAGTATAGTCGGTTGCAGTTACTTTCATAGACATAGTAGCACTAGGAGTTAGGTAATCTGAAATTTTTACAGCCACTTCAACCCATTGCGACATAAATCCGGTTGTTTCACTCACTCGCTCAATGGTTGCAGTTTCCTGTCCGTTGCTGAGTTGAATAATTAATGAATCATTGGGATTTCCTCCGTTTCCGCCACCATTGTAGAACCAACGCGAATAATGAATATAAGGCTCTGTAAATGTGCTTACATCAAATTCAGGAGAAGTTAAAACCGCATTTCCGTCATCAATATCATCATCACCTGCGCTGCCGCCACCGTTGCCGGTTACATAAGCCAGGTCAAGACAATCAGTATCCGCATCATATCCGGGATTACTTTCGTTGCCGTTAAAGTCTGTGCCTGCAGGAACTCCTCGTTCCCATTGTCCTGTGGGTGATGTATTGGTTTCTGTCCAGCCAAAATTAAAACTGAAGTCATCATAAATGCCTTTGTCTAATTCTACAATCGTTATTCCTGATGTTGATGTAATATCATAGTCTGTGCATTTGGTTTTATATCTCCATTTTCCGGCTACAATTTCATAATTGCCGGCATAAAATTCTGAAACATTGAACATGCCGTCTGCATCGGCTGTGAGTGAATAATTAAACCATTCGTTGAAAATTTTTACATCAGCTCCGGCTATCGGATTTCCTGTTGCTGCTTCTACCACCATTCCTGTGAAACTGAAAGGAACATCAGGTATTAACTGAACATCAAGTGTGGTAGTATTTCCATTGGTTAATACTACGTTGTTGATTGTTTGTGTAATGTATCCGCCTTTTGAAAATTGCACAGAATAGGTGTTTGCATTAGCAAAGCCTGTCGCATATTCACCAACAAGATCAGTAAGTGTTAATCCTGATGTGGTAAGAATTTCAACCGTTACCCCGTTCAATAAATTGCCGTTGGTAAAATCTGTAACAACACCTTCAAGGTAACATGCCGGTGTATTATTAAAGCCAAGAATCCAAAGTCCTGAAGCCATATCCGAAGCAATTATATTTCCTGAAGGCAGGTAAGGATAAACGCCCCAGCAACCATTAAATCCATCGCCCGACATGGTTGGAGCGGTATCGTAAAAACCTGATTCTACAAGATTGTCAGGATTGCTTACATCAATAACGACCACACCGTCTTTGTAATACGAAACGTAAAGAAAGTTACCCAATAAATGAGCGTTGTGAGGTATTGAGTTGCTTCCCGGATAATGCTGAAAACGGTCTAATTCAGTGATGTTGTTAAAGTCCGAAACATCATAAGAACCAACGTATGCATTGCTTACTTCATCGGTTGTAAACAAATAGTGGTTGTCATTAGTAGGCCATGAGTTGTGTGTGAAATTGCTGGGTGTATTAAATGAAGTATATTCCGTAGCATTGGCTTTATCACTTACATCAACAATTCCCAAAAAGCCATCATACACACTGGAAGCCCATAAGGTATCGCCCCTCACAAAGCCATCGTGAATGTAGTAGTCGTCAAAAATACCCAGTTCCACAGGAGCTTCGGGGTCAGCATTTAAATCATACATAAGAGCACCGCCCTGACCATAATCAGATCCAAAAATGTAGAGAATACCATTTTCATCAATGTATAAAGTGTGTGCGGTAGTGAAATCATATTGATCACCAAAATAACTCACGCTGCTCAGGTTGGTATTTTGCGGAAGAGGTGTCATATCAACAATCTGCAAACCACCACCACCTTCTGTGGTAATATAAGCATGGTTATTAAACACTTTTATTTCGCGCCAGATTGAGTTCGCGCCAGATTTAAAATAAACTTCAACAGGTGTTGTCGGATCCGTAACATCTACAAATGAGGTTCCGCTTGAGTTACCTACCAAGGCATACTCACTGCCTTCGGTTGCATAGCCCCAGATGTTGCTGAGTTGTGCGGTATAGTCAAGTTGACCAAGTTTGGTCATGTTAAGCGAGTCTTGTGCTGTTAATGAAGGAGACACGAGGCAAGAAGCAAGAAGCAGGAAAATAGAGAATTTGTATTTGTTCATTTAATTAGTTTTTTGTCAAAGGTATTCTAATAGTTATCAGTTCAGAAACTTGGTAATTAAGCCTACATTTGCTGCCATTAATCTGAAATATCATGCAATCAAAAGCTGCAACACCACAAGAATATATTGATAGCCTTCCCGAAGACAGGAAGAATGCCATTCAAGAATTACGCAAGGTAATTCTTGCCAACCTGCCAAAAGGGTTTAAGGAAGGAATGGGCTACGGAATGCTGGGATATGTTGTGCCGCATACACTTTATCCGGCAGGTTATCACTGTGACCCGAAACTGCCATTACCTTTCATTAGCGTAGCATCGCAAAAGAATTTTATTGCGGTGTATCATATGGGTGTTTACTCAGATCCAAAGTTGCTGAAATGGTTTACTGATGAATTTACAAAGCACAGCAAAACAAAATTGGACATGGGCAAAAGTTGCATCCGTTTTAAAAAGCCAGAGCAAATTCCTTTTAAGCTTATTGGTGAACTTGCCTCTAAAATGACAACTCAACAATGGATTGACAGATACGAATCACTCTATAAAAAAACGCAAGTAAATTGAGCACCTACAGAGAAAGCCAGATTGAAATAAAAGTGCGCGGATACCACTTAGATGTTTACCAGCACGTAAACAACGCCCGCTATCTTGAACTATTGGAAGAAGGTCGCTGGGCGCATTATGAAGGTCGTTTGGAAAGCGATTTCTTTACCCAGAATAAACTGGGAATGGTGGTAGTAAATAACAACATCAACTATCATTATCCCGCAACGTTGGGCGAGGTGCTGATTGTGAAAACTAAAATTGAACATGTTGGCAATAAAAGCGTGCGTTTTCGCCAACAACTGTTTTTAAAAGGCACTGATAAATTAGTGATTGATGCCAGCGTTACCTTTGTTATTCTGGATATGAAAGCCACCAAATCTGTGCTTATTGAGGGCAAGATATTGGAGATGCTAGTGAGTTGAAATTTGCCTCTTATTTAAAAATACTTTACTTTTGAGCTATCAGGCTAAAATAAAAAGGCAGTTACGCAGTAATGCGGAACAGGCTAAGGTAAGTTCCAGCCATGGTACTTTCCGGTGTCAGAGTCATAAATAGGAACACCCACAAGCCAGTCGCAAGACCGGTTTTTCTGCAGCAATGCAGAACTAATGATGATGAAGCCGTAATAAATAAAACCTGACGGTTCCGTTACTCTGGTAAAGGAATTTGAAGAAAACGCGATCTTGCGAGGGTCGCGTTTTCTTATTTAAGGGGTATCGTCATTGCGAAAGAGGAACGATTGAAGCAATCGCAATTAAAAGATTGCTTCGCTGCGCTCGCAATGACGGAGAGAATTATTTCTTCACCACTTCTGTCAGCGTAGCCGAAGAAGTCATGGAAACAGCTGATTTGTCAATCTTCAGGCGGTTGTTGCCTTCTACCTCAATGATAAACGAATCATCACGGATTTCATTTATTTTTCCGTGTATACCACCGATGGTAACTATGCGGTCTCCCTTTTTCAATTCCTCGCGGAATTTTTTTTCGTCTTTTGATTTTTTCATCTGCGGGCGCAGCATAAAAAAGTAAATAACAACCATTACCAGCCCCATCATTATCAGAGGTTGAACATCTTGAAGGTTTATCAGAATTACGTTTAACATTTTATTTTTTTAGGGATTTAGGAATTAGCAGCAAATGATTAAGTTATTTTTTCTCAGTTTCAAGATTTGGAACTTCCACCTCACCGGTAATGCGCAGCACCACGGTGTTAGGATTAGTGTTAGCCATCAGCGTAACGGTTTTATCCTGATGCCCTTTTTTGCCATCGCTGTCAAAAATAACATCAATTTTTCCGCTTTCACCCGGCTTTACTGGCTCTTTAGAATATTCAGGAACAGTGCACCCGCAGCTTCCTTTGGCATCAGAAATAACCAGATCACTTTTTCCGGTGTTCGTAAAACGGAAGGCATAAGCTACACGCTCGCCCTGCACAATTTTACCGAAATCGTGCACTTCTTTTTCCCATTGAAATTTAGGAAGGTTAGTGGTGTCGCCCGGTGCGCTTGCTGTTGCGGGGTTATTAAGCACTTCATTAGAAGTAGCTTTTTTATCGTTATTGCAGGAATAAATAAAAGGAATGATTGCAATGCTTAAAGCAAAAATGTAGTTTTTATTCATATGTGTTATTTTTTTGAGGCGACAAAAATAATAAAATTCACACAGCGATTTTTTCTACTTTCGTTTTCAAATATTCTGATATGAAATTAAAAAAAATATTCCTTTATCTGCTGCTTTTTGTGGTATTTGCTTTTGGTGTTTTTATGGTGAACCTAATCTGGTTCAAACCTTTTAGTATTAATCATTTTTACGAGCGTGTATTTATTGAATATGCGCTGGAAGACCCCGAAATCCTTAGTCAGTTAAGGATACTGGAAGGCATGGGAATTAATTTCCATAACGATGATCTGACGGATATTTCGGATGCACGTTTCCAAAAACTGAAAAAGAAACTGGATGGCAATTACAAAACCTTACTCGATTATGACCGAGAGAAACTAAGCAAAGAACAACAGCTTTCGTACGATATATTGAAATGGTTTCTGGATGATGCGGTAAGGCGCGAGCAGTTTATGTATCACGATTATATTATTACGCAGTTGCAGGGTGTTCACATGGATTTGCCCGACTTTATGGTAAACGTTCACCAGATAAATACAAAGAAAGATGCCGAGAATTACATTACCCGTCTTTCAAAGTTTGATACCAAGTTTGAGCAGTTGTTTGAACAACTTAAAATGCGTGAAGAGCGTGAGATTATTCCTCCGCGCTTTGCAGTTGAAAAAGCCTTGAAGCAAACACAAGAGTTTATTAAAGACAGTGCGCAGAAGAATATTCTTTACACTGCATTCAAAGAAAAAACCGATACTATAAAAGAGTTAAGTGTAGAAGACAGGACTGCTCTGCAGCAAAATGCATTGGATGAAGTGAGCAAAACCGTTTATCCTGCTTATCGCAATCTTGAAAAATATCTTGCGCACTTAGGTGAAAAAGCAACCGGAGTTGATGGTGTCTGGAAACTTCCTGACGGTGATAAATGGTATGCATTTCAATTGCGAAGCAACACCACAACGGATATGACACCCGAAGAAGTGTATCAATTAGGTGTGTCGGAAGTGGGGCGTATTGAAAAAGAGATGCGAACTATCCTGGATAGCATTGGTGTTCCCGATACAGGTTCTGTCGGTAGCATCTTATCGCATTTTGCAACAGAGTCTCAGTTTCTTTATGCAGATGATGCAACCGGAAAGGCACAGTGCCTGAAAGATTACCAGACTATTATAGATGAGATTGATAACAACATGGGCGATATTTTTGACATGCGCCCAAAGATAGGAGTAAAGGTGGAGGCTGTTCCAGAATTCAAGCAACAGGGAGCACCCGGAGCATATTACAATCCGCCTGCCATGGATGGTACACGCCCCGGAATTTTTTATGCCAACATGCGCAGCATGTCCGAAATTCCAAAATACGGAATGCGCACGTTGAGCTATCATGAAGCTATTCCCGGCCACCATTTTCAGATTGCAATACAACAGGAATTAACAGGGGTTCCAACATTCCGCAAAGTTCTTCCTTTTACTGCGTATGCCGAAGGCTGGGCTTTGTATGCCGAGCGTCTGGCATGGGAATACGGTTTCCAGAAAGATCCGTATAGTGATTTAGGTCGCTTGCAGGCTGAGATTTTCCGTGCGGTGCGTTTGGTGGTTGATGTGGGAATCCACCACAAACGCTGGACACGCGAGCAGGCTATTGATTACATGATTAAAAAAACCGGTATGCCCGAAGGTGATGTGGTAGCTGAAATTGAGCGCTACATTGTTTGGCCCGGACAAGCCTGTGCCTACAAAGTTGGTCAGTTGAAAATACTGCAGCTGCGCGACTATGCCCGCAAAGAGTTAGGCGATAAATTCAACATCAAGGAGTTTCACAACGTGGTGTTGATGAATGGCTCAATGCCACTTAGCATTCTGGAAGAATTGGTGAAGCAGTATGTGAAGGAGAAGAAGTAAAAGAATTTCTACCCTTTAAACAACATTCCCGAAGCCTGAGTGGCAAGTGTTTGTGGCGAAAGTTTAGCGGCAACAGCACCCAGTTTATTAAAGAAACCGGGAATAATAACTGCCTTACGTTTTAGCGTTCCGTCAAGTGCTATGCGGGCTACGCTTTCGGCTGTCATCATGTATTTTTTGTTTTTGTGCCATATATCATCCATTTTGGCGGGCTCAAAAAACTGGCTTTCGGTAGGACCGGGACAAAGTGCAGAAACCGAGATATTACTCTTGCGCAACTCAAACCGTATGCCCTGCGAAAAGAACAACATAAAGGCTTTTGTGGCTGCATAAATAGTCATTTTAGGTACGGGCTGGTAAGAGGCTGTGCTGGCTGTATTCAGTAAATAGCAGTGGTGTTCTTTGCCTTTGTTGCGGGTTATAAATTCATGGGCCATGCGCACCATTACCTCATTGTTAAGGCGCATGGTTATTAAATGGTCTTCGAGGGGCAGTTTGTAAAACTTGCCGTAGTTGCCCATGCCAGCATTGTTAATCAGGATGTTTACACTTAGTCCGCGCTTTTCCACTTCATTAAACAGTTCGGTGTGGCTGCTGTCTTTGAGCAGGTCAATGACTATGGTTTGCACATCTATTCCCGTTGCCGAAAGTTCGGTGGCTAACTCACTCAGCAGGTTTTGACTGCGGGCTGCAAGTATCAGATTTTGTTTGCGCATTGCGGCTTCGCGGGCAATGGCTTTGCCAATTCCTTTGCTGGCTCCGGTGATAAGGGTATAGTGTTTCATGATTTTATTTTAAGCAAAACTAAATATTTTGTTCTGCAATAAATGTTTCTCAATAATGCCAAACACTTTCCAACCCCATTATGTTAATATTATTTCATCGAATACCCCTTGCACACCTCTGAAAAAATGCTGAACTTGCAACAGTTTTAATAAGCATAAGTTTTTTCGCAGCAATGTTCAAGTCAAATTTACGTTTTCTCCGCTCACCAAGGCTGCCAATCTATTTTC
>CAMBRL010000031.1 GCA_945870105.1 Chitinophaga pinensis | reverse complement strand
TTTTAAGGTGGATTGATGAGGGTGCAAAGAATAACTAATTAACTTTAGAAGATGACTGCGAAAAGAGTTTTGTCTTTTGTTTTACTGCTTCTGTTAATAAACAAAGCATCTTATTCTCAGGATAAATTTGGTGTCGAGGTGTCGGCAATTTATAATTTCCAAACAGAGGCTGTAGGAGTTGGAGCAAGAGCAGAAATAGGTTTGTTCAATCGGTTTTCGGTTGTTCCGCAAGTGATGTATTTCATGCCTTTTAATAAAGTACACGAATTATTTGGTGCTGTAAATTTCCATTACCGTTTTTTTTATTTGGGCAAACTTTATGGATACATTATTG
Source organism: Chitinophaga pinensis (assembly GCA_945870105.1). Classification (GTDB taxonomy): domain Bacteria; phylum Bacteroidota; class Bacteroidia; order SXHM01; family SXHM01; genus SXHM01. The sequence continues at coordinate 28,446 of CAMBRL010000031.1, read as the reverse complement.
CAGGAGGCAGCGCCAATTACTGGATTAATTATTCTGAATCTCATTGGAAAAAAGCCAAGCCGTTTAGTGTAATTGCAGAAGCAGGAGGTGGAATGGCTTATGGAGATGGTAAATTTCGCCCCTTTGCTGAATACCGCTATAACCCGGTTTGGTTAGAAGGAAGTATTCATGTGGGTCTGATGTATTATCCCGAATGGATGGGAGGAAGCAGAACGTCATGCCCTGCTTATCAATAATATTTGTACAGCCCTATTCCTCAAATGAAGAATACAGAAATATAATTAGTAACTAAAGAAAATAAAAACCATGAAAAACAAACTTCAAAAAGCCATGCTACTGCTTTCAGTAACATTAATGCTGATTTCTGCCTGCTCAAAACAGCGTGTTGAAATGAACGAATATGAATCGCCCAACGATTTTATGTATAACAACCGCCCCGAAGAACAGGAATTTATCCTGAATGGAGATAGTGGAGGACCAATTATCGGCAACCAGAACACACATCTGTGGATGGACAGTTCGATTTTTATGTACACGAGCGGAAACGATGTCAGTTACCCGATTACCATCAAACTGATTGAAATTTACAAGCCAAAAGACATGGAATTGTATGCCATGCCAACCGTTGCACAAGGTAATTTATTAGTTACAGCCGGTGAAATTAGAGTAAGGGCTTTCAAGGATAATGAAGAACTTGTGCTCAAACCAGGAAAAGTATATGCGGCAAAAACACCTGCGCAAAATCTTGATCCGCAGATGTCTGTTTTCTATGGAAAAGAAGTTGGCGATATCATAGACTGGATGAACAATGCGTCAGACGTAAGCAGCAATCCAGGAATTGATGCGTTGGAATTTATTACACCCGATTCAGCAGAATATTACAGCCTGCTTGTGCCGGTAATGGGTTGGATTAACTGTGATTATTTTTATGATAGCCCCGACCCGCTTACCACTATTACTTTTGAATCTGATGACGATGATCTGACCAATGTTATGAAATTCCTATACTTCCCCAATATCCATTCAATCATGCAATTGTATGGAAATGTTTCAGGAAATGTTCCGGTTGGCTCAACAGTTAAAGTGCTTTGTTTTGCACAAAATTCATCAGGCAGCATGTTTCATTACTATGAAGAGATATCGGTTACAGCAAACCAGACACTGAACGTTACAATGGAAGAGATTTCAGAAGCAGATTTAATTACACTCATGGACGGATTGTAGAACATGAATAAAGTTGAATTACTGTCACCTGCAGGATCATTTGAATCCTTGCATGCTGCTATACAAGGTGGTGCAAATGCCGTTTATTTTGGAATAGAACAACTGAACATGCGGGCAAGGTCAAGCAGTAATTTTACGGTTAACGACCTTAAAGAAATACGAAAAATCTGCAAGTCTTCTAATGTTAAAACCTACATCACAATTAACACCATTATTTACGATCACGATTTAAGTTTAATGAAAAGCATTGTTAACAGTGCAAAAAAAAACAAGATAGATGCAATCATTGCCTGTGACCATGCTGTGTTAAGTTATGCAAAGCAAAAAGGTATGCCTGTTCATATTTCTACGCAGGCCAATGTCTGCAATATAGAAAGCGTTCAGTTCTATTCAGCCTATGCCGATACTATTGTCCTTTCCCGTGAGTTAAGTTTGAGGCAAATAACAGATATTGCCAAACAAATACTACGTAAAAATATTAAAGGTCCTTCTGGCGAGTTGGTGAAAATTGAAGTGTTTGCACACGGAGCTCTGTGCATGGCTGTTTCCGGGAAATGTTACCTTAGCTTACATTCAAATTTCGCTTCTGCAAACAGAGGCGCCTGTATTCAAAATTGTAGGCGTAGCTATATTGTTACAGATAAAGAGGAAGGTGTGGAATTTGAAGTTGATAATGAATACATCATGTCTGCAAAAGATTTGTGCACCATCAATTTTCTTGACAAAATAATAAAAGCCGGAGTAAATATTCTAAAAATTGAAGGCCGAGGACGGGCTGCCGATTATGTTTATACTACAACAAAATGCTACAGAGCAGCAATAGATGCAATCAATGATAAAACCTACACAAAAGCAAAGGTTGAAAGATGGATGGAAGATCTTGCAACTGTCTTTAACAGAGGTTTCTGGGGTGGTTATTATTTAGGAAAAGAAATGGGCGAATGGACAGATGATCATGGTTCAAAAGCAACAAAAATTAAAAGCTACATCGGAAAAGGAATTGGCTTCTACAGTAAAAAGAAAATAGGTGAGTTTAAGCTTGAAGCCAATCAGCTTTCTGTTGGAAATGATGTTCTAATAACAGGACCAACCACAGGTGTTGTTTACACAAAAGTCATGGAAATGCATTTAAAGAATACTTCAGTTGATTCTGTAAAAAAGGGAGATATTTTTTCAATGCCGGTACCGAGCAAAATACGCCCCTCTGATAAATTATATAAAGTAATAGATGCTTTATGATACGCATCACTCAGTATCGCGAAAAATGTATTGGCTGCAACGCCTGCGTTGAAGCATCTCCTTTCAGGTGGCGCATATCAAGGAAAGATGGTAAATGTGTATTAGTAGGAGCAAAAAGCAAAAATAATATCTATTCACTTGTTGTAGGGGATGATGAATTGCAAGCTATTATTAAAGCATCAAAAAATTGTCCTGTTAATATAATCAGAATTGAAGAATTGTAAAAATGGACATACGAATCGAAACCTTTATTGAAAAGCAGAAAAACCTGACATTTTGCACTTGTGAGGATAATATTCCTTATTGTGCCAACTGCTTTTATGCATTTATGAACGATGAAAAAATGCTAATCTTTAAATCAGACAAAAACACAAAGCATATTTCTCAGGCAATAAAAAACAATGCAATTGCTGGCACTATTCTGCCTGATTTAGATAAAATAGGAACAATAAAAGGAATTCAGTTTACCGGAAATTTTGTTGCTCCTGCAGATAATCTACTTGATAAGGCAAGAAAAATTTATTACAAAAAATTTCCGTTTGCATTAGCTATTACAGGCAAAATGTGGGGAGTAGAACTTGCTACCATTAAAATGACGGACAATACCTTGGGAATTGGTAAAAAGCTAACATGGGAAAGGTTATAGTCAGATTATTGCCTTCTGTTGCATTGAATTGTCTTCAAATCAATTGCTAATTATTATCATTTTATTATATGATATTAATCATATTATGGTATGATGGAAAATACAATATTTGTATGTTTTAAATATATACTTGTGCACGCCAATAAAGGAATAATTGAAGTAAGTTCTTGTGATGAGTGTCCAACTGCACAGAGTAGCATTTTCTGTGTTCTCAACAAGATTGAGCTTGCAAACCTATCAGAAAATAAATCTTTTATTTTTTTCAAAAAGGGTCAGATTGTTTTTTTTGAAGGAAATAATCCTCAGGGATTATTTTGTATTTATTCAGGAAAGGTCAAAATTCATAAACTTGGCTATGATGGTAATGACCAGATTTTGCGACTTGCAAAAAAGGGAAATGTAATTGGATACCGTGCACTTTTAAGCAATGATAATTACCATGCATCAGCAACAGCCATAGAAGATTCACTAATATGTTATTTTCCAAGATCAGTATATCAAAATCAAATAGCAAATAATCATACTCTAGCACTTCAGATTATGAAGCTTTTATCTTCAGATTTAAAATCTGCTGAAGTAAAAGCAATGAACTTAGTTCAAAAACATGTTCGCGAAAGAGTCTCAGAAACATTATTAATGCTTAAAGACTTCTTTGGAGTAGAGGAAGACAATGCAACAATAAAAACAACCCTTACTCGCGAATCAATTGGTAATATTTCAGGCACAACTACCGAAACTGCCATAAGAATTATATCAGATTTAAATAAAAGCAAAGTGATTGAATTGATAGGAAAGAAAATAAAAATATTGAATCTGAAAGAACTGATAAAAATAGCTAACCTTACAGAATAGAAATTTTTATTCTCACAGAAATTCAAAAATATTCCTTGATTTGCTGTACTATATTTTCTAACTCAGGTTTTATTGTTTCCCTGTCAATATCAATAAACCTGAAATACATTGTTTCTAATTCACTATCATCAAAAACAGATTCTGCTATTTGAAAAACTTCTTCATTTTCAACAGCTATATGATCAAGTAATGCTTCGGCATATATATGAAGCTGTTGCTGTGCCCTGAGATAATCCTTTTTAATCAGATATTGTTCAGTGTTATTAATCATAGTATGAAAATCACAATGATTTTCATACATCTCTTTTATCACACCTCCCTTCAATAATTCATTTTTTCTAATCATTTCAGGAAAGAGAATAATATCTTCCTTCTTATGATGTATAGTATCCGCATAACTACGAAAAAATGATAGAAGCTCTGTTGCAACTTTCAAATATAGTTCATCATTTTTACCAATAAGTGAATCTGCCTTAAGAGCAATGTCAATAGCTGAAGTAATTACTTCATGCTCATTCATAAGTATGTTAATCGGACTGTTATTATCTTGTTTATGCATTATTAAATATGGATTTTTTTAGAAAATTCACAAACAACTCCCAATGCAGTTATATCGTGAATCAATATTTCATTTCTATTGATTTTCAGTATGGCCATTTTTTCTAAGTCGCGAAGCACTTTATTTACATAACTTCTTGATAAACCCATTAAATTTCCAATATCTGCAACCGAATAATTTACAGAAACTGAACAATGTATTTTATCAGTATTTTGTTTTGTTAAAAGAAAAAGGAAATCTACAATCTGTTCCTTTTTTCTTCTGGTTGAAATATTTGTTATCCTGCTTTCCATGAAATTCATTTTACTGCAAAGATTTTGCATCAGACCGTCAATAACAAATGGTTGTTCGTTAATCAGTTTGTGCATACTTAAAGCGGAAATGTAACAGGCACTAACATTACTTAATGCTGTTGCAGAAAAAGAGAATATTTCACAGTTGAGAAATGAATTTAAACCAACAATTTCCCCTTTCCCAGCACGCCAGAAAATGTATTCTTTATTATTATTTCCTGTTTTGTAAATTTTAACAGTTCCATCTCTTATACAATATAAGCCCGAAATAGCATCTCCAGATTTTATTAAGTCTTCCCCTTTTTTCAACCTGACGATGTTATTAATTAGTACCGTACTACTATTTATGTTACTGTCTTTTAGTTGGCTAAAACAACTCTTCAGCCAACAGTTTTTACAGGCTTTTTTCTTAGTTAAAACAAAGTGGTTTTTAACTTCTAAATCCATTATTGACTGATATTCAATTTTATTAACATTGGTCAAAAGTATTTTATAGTAATTTTTAAAACAATGATTCGAGTCATAGTTCAATATGAGGGAAAAGCATTTTTTCGGTAGTCAATTTTCAATTATAAATTTGGTTAATTGTTACACCATCACCCTAAACGGAAGTATTGCAGATTAATCATACATAAAAATGACATAAATCATACTTTGCTATGCTAGGCTTTATGATTTTTGCACTAAAGATTCCGAAATGATATCTGTAACTGAGGCAATAAGCCAAATAAAAAAAAATACTTTATCGTTAACAATTGCCTCCGAGTCAATCGATAGTGCTTTGGGAAGTGTTCTGGCTGAGAATATTATTTCGCCAATAAATCTGCCTTTGTTTAATCAGTCTGCAATGGATGGTTATGCCATTGTTTATAAAGACTATATAGGTCAGAAAAAAATAAAAATTATCGGAGAAGTGGCAGCAGGTGGTTCTTTTAAGCAAAAAATTGTTTCAGGGCAGGCAGTAAGAATATTTACCGGAGCGCCTGTTCCTAAAGGAGCAACTGCGATAGTTATGCAGGAAAAGATTGCAGTGGACAATGGCATTCTTGTGATTAGTGACCAAGCCTTAAAAAAAGGTTCAAATATTCGCGAAGAAGGTTCGCAAATTAAGAAGGGACAAATAGCTATAAAAAAGGGCTGTGAACTAACAGCCGGTTCCATTGGATACCTTGCAGCAATGGGAATAACTACTGTAAAAATTATTTCCAGCCCTAGGATTTCCATTATTGCAACAGGGAGCGAATTAATAAAACCAGGGAAAACTTTAAAACCCGGACAGATTTATGAATCTAATTCATTTGCATTAAATGCAGCTTTAAAATCTATTAATATCAAGCCTGTAAATTCTATTGCTGTTTCCGATAATGAAACCAAAATCCTTAACAGTCTGAAACGTTCAATTCAAAGTGCTGATATTGTATTAATAACAGGAGGTATTTCTGTTGGCGATTATGATTTTACAGGTTTATCATTGAGAAAATTAGGAGTTAAAAACATATTTTTCAAAATAAAGCAGAAGCCGGGGAAGCCCTTGTTTTTTGGCAAATCAGGAAACACATTAATTTTCGGGCTGCCCGGGAATCCTGCAGCTGTGTTGAGTTGTTTCTACGAGTATGTTTTCACGGCAATACAAATTATGCAGGGACGAAAAAATATTTTTATCAAAAAAGCTCAACTCCCCATTTCAAAAGATTATTCAAAAAAAATGGGATTGTCATTGTTTCTCAAAGGGAAAACAGCTGTAAATAATGTTGTACCGCTTGAAGGGCAGGAATCGTTTGTATTAAGTTCATTTGCAATAGCTGATTGTCTTATTTACCTGCCTGAAGAACGAGAAGACATTAAAGCAGGAGAATTAGTTGAAGTTCATTTTCTTCCGGGGATTAATTGATATTTATATGAGCAAAATCATTCTCTGTTAAACAACATGTGACCAAATTTGCATCACAAAATATCGAAAGATGTATAAAATTAATGGCAGTATATGGATTGAAGGCGAGAGAGGTGCTTTTATTGGTTCGGGCAGGGTTGTATTGCTTGAAAATATAAAAAAATCAGGCTCAATATCAGAGGCTGCAAAGTCAATGAAAATGTCGTACCGGCAGGCGTGGGAGTTGATTGATTCAATGAACAAGCAGTCACAAAAACCGCTTGTTGAAAAAACTTCTGGAGGCGCTGGCGGAGGAGGAACAATTGTTACGAAAGAAGGGGAAAGAGTAATAAAGCTTTTTAAAGAATTACAAAATAACTTCAGGAAATTCAATGAAACGCAGAGCAAAAAACTTACGTTTTGATTTTTTTTACAAGGCGTTATTTAAATAAATACATAACGAAATGCCCGAAGGAAATTTGATTTGGCTGTTTATAGTATTGTTGTTTATAGTAGCTTTTCTTTATGCTTCTGTAGGGCATGGAGGAGCAAGCGGTTATCTGGCATTGATGGCATTATTCAGTTTCAGTCCCACGGTAATGAAATCGTCTGCACTTATACTTAATATCGTTGTTTCACTTATTTCTTTTTATCAATACAACAAAGGGGGACACTTTAAATGGCAATTATTTTTGCCCTTTACTATTACTTCCATTCCGTTATCCTTTATCGGGGCTTATTTCACGTTAGACACAGAAGTGTATAAAATAATTCTTGGCGTGTTGCTCATCTTTCCAATTTTGCGTCTGCTTGGTGTTATAGGAAGAGAAAGTGATGAACAAAAAGATGTTCAATGGTTTTGGGCATTGCTGATAGGAGCAGTAATAGGTTTGCTTTCAGGAATGATTGGAATTGGAGGCGGAATTATTCTGAGCCCTGTTATTTTGTTGCTTCACTGGGGTACTATGAAACAAACAGCTGCGGTTTCGGCATTATTCATTTTTGTAAACTCGGTAGCAGGATTATCTGGGCTGATGATAAAAGGTGTTTCAATTGACAGCAATGTTTATACCTGGCTGTTGGTTGCTATAACAGGAGGTATGGCAGGAGCATATGTAGCCCGGAAAAAATTAAATAACGCTGCACTGAAAACCCTTTTGGCTGTTGTGCTGCTGATAGCAAGTGTTAAATTACTTTTAACAGGAAGTAAATAGAATGGAAAATATTACAGGAATAATATTGGCCGGTGGTAAAAGTTCGAGAATGGGAACTGACAAAGGTTTGCTGATTTTAAACGGAAAGAAGATTGTGGAACATATCAGTGAAGCGTTGGCTCAAAAAGTAGATACTGTTATGTTTATTGCCAATAATGTCAACTATGATTTTCTCGGATACAAAGTGTATCAGGACCTGGTTAAAAATTGCGGACCAATGGGAGGCATTTACACCGCTTTGGAAAAATCAGAAACGGAAAAAAACATGATTGTAAGCTGTGATATCCCTGCTGTTTCATCTGGAATGATTGGGTATATTATTTCACAATCAGCGGATGAAGATGCGTTAGTTCCAATCCACAATGGGGAAACGGAGCCATTGTGTGCCGTTTACAAAAAGTCATCTGCATTAAAAATTAAAGAAATTATGAAATTAGGAAATTATAAAATGAAAGACGCTTTACAAAAACTAAACACACGTTATATTGATGTTACACACTATGCCGGTTATACAGCTAACTTGTTTTTGAATATTAATACACCACAGGAATTTAAAGCATTGAAATAAAATGAACATCACAGTAAGGTTTTTCGGGTTGGTGGCAGAAGTAGCAGGCAGCAGTTCAGCAGAACTGATGGATATAGCAGACTGCAATTCATTGATTAAAAAATTAAATACTGATTTCCCGAAATTAAATAACTGTCAGTATTCGGTTGCTGTAAATAAAATAATTGCAACTGAAAATATAAACTTAAATGATGGTGACGAAGTTGCTTTACTGCCACCATTTGCAGGAGGCTAAATGCTGAGTAAAGAAGAAATATCGCGTTATAACCGTCACCTGATTTTGCCGGGTTTTGGAGTGCAAAGCCAGGAGAAGCTTAAACAATCTAAAGTGCTGGTGATTGGCGCAGGAGGGTTAGGATGCCCTGTTTTGCTTTACCTGACTGCTGCCGGAGTTGGAGAAATAGGTATTGTTGATTTTGACACAGTGGAAGAATCAAATCTTCAGCGGCAAGTTCTTTTTACTGTTAATGACATAGGTAAACCAAAAGCAGAAGTTGCTGCGGCAAAACTTTCACTGCAAAATCAGTTTATTAAGTTTAACACTTACTCATTGAGGCTTGAAAATAAAAGTGCACTTGCTATTTTTCCGGAATACGATATTATTATTGACGGCACCGATAATTTTGCAACCCGTTATCTTGTAAACGATGCCTGTGTGCTGCTTGGCAAGCCGCTGGTGCATGGTGCTATTTATAAATTTGAAGGACAGGTTTCTGTTTTTAATTATACCGACCGTTCGGGCAAAACAGGTCCAAGCTACCGTTGTCTTTTTCCTGTACCGCCTGCAGCAGGCAGCGTGGCAAACTGTTCTGAGATTGGTGTGCTTGGAGTTTTGCCGGGAATTATCGGGACGCTGCAAGCTACTGAGGCTATTAAACTAATAACCGGAATTGGCGAACCGCTTTCAGGAAAACTTATGTTATTTGATGCGCTTACCATGAATTCAACGCTGGTTAAAATAAACAGAAATCAGGCGCGGGTAAATGATGTTCCTAAAGACACAGCAGCTTTTTTGAAAACTGATTATGATTTTTTTTGCGGAAACAAAAACAGGTTGACTATAAAGACAATTACTGTAACTGAACTTCAGAAAATGATTGAAAACAAGAATGAAGTTCAGTTGCTGGATGTTCGCGAAGAAGGCGAAGAGCCCTTTATAGACGAACTGCGTGATTTGCACCTACCGCTTGGTGAAGTTTGCAAGCACGCACAGCTTATTGCGAAAAACAAAAAGGTAATAATTTTTTGCAAAGGCGGTACACGAAGCAAACGTGCCATTGAGTTGCTTGAAAAAGAATTTGCTTTCACCAATCTTTACAATTTAGAGGGCGGTGTTATGGAATGGATAAAACACTATCAACTGAAATAAGTATGAGCGAAAAAAAGAAATACAAAGTTTTTGTAAGCGGTGCAATCAGTACACAGTTTATTGCCGATTCAATTGCAAAGCACAGCACCAAAACCACGATAGGAGCACACGATATTTTTCTGGGGCAGGTGCGCAGCGATGTAATTGAAAACAAAACGGTGAAGGCAATTGATTATTCGGCTTACGAAGAAATGGCCGAAGAAAAATTTCATGAAATACGTGAAGCCGCTTTCACTAAATTTGAGTTAACCTGTATGCACTTATATCATAGCATGGGCATAGTTAAAACAGGGGAAATTTGTCTCTTTGTTTTTGTATCGGCAAAGCACCGCACTGCTGCTTTTGAAGCCTGCCGCTGGATTACCGAAGAAATAAAAGCTAACGTTCCTGTTTTTGGGAAAGAGATTTTTGAAGATGAAACATATGCCTGGAAAGTAAACACAAAATAAAATCATGGTAGATATAACACAAAAATCAAGCAGCCTGCGCGAAGCCATTGCGCAGGCAATAGTTAAGGTAAGCAAACAGGAAACTATTGATGCCATTAAAAACAAAACCGTTCCCAAGGGCGATGTTTTTGAAATGGCGAAAACGGCAGGACTGTTTGGCGTAAAGCGCACCAGTGATATGATTCCCGATTGTCATCCGCTGCCGGTTGAGTTTACGGCTGTGCGCTATGAGATAAACGGACTGGAGGTGCATATTGAAATGGAGGTGCGCACCATTTATAAAACAGGTGTGGAAGTGGAAGCCATGCACGGGGTATCGGTGGTGGCGCTTACCATGTATGATATGCTGAAACCTATTGACAAGCAGATTGAAATTTGTTCCATAAAACTGAAGGAGAAGAAAGGCGGCAAAAGCGATTTCACCGACAAGTTTCGTAAAGATTTGAAAGCTGCTGTGGTGGTTTGCAGCGACAGTATTTCGGCAGGAAAAAAAGAAGACAAGGCGGGCAAAGCCATCATCACTAAATTAGAAAGTTGCAAGGTGGCTGTGTCGGATTATTCAATTATTCCTGATGAAATAACGGAGATACAGAAAAAACTGAACCTGCTGTATGAAGCTAAAAACGATTTGATAATTTTTACCGGAGGCACCGGACTTTCGCCACGCGATGTTACGCCCGAAGCTATAAGCCCGCTGCTTGATCGCGAAATTCCAGGCATTATGGAAGCGGCACGCAACTACGGACAAGACCGCACCCCGTTCTCCATGCTTTCGCGCGGGGTGGCTGGTATGAAAGGCAATACGCTGGTGCTTGCTCTGCCCGGTTCTACCAAAGGAGCAAAGGAAACGATGGATGCGCTGTTTCCTTTTATACTTCACATATTCCGCATTATTGAAGGCGCACAACATTATTAATCTTAAAAAACAAAACGCATGACTGTTACTGATTTTACCGAAAATTATCACCTGTATGAAAACATGGCTGTATGGGAAATAAAATCTATGGATGATTTTTTTAAATCCCACGAAAACCTGTATGAGATTTTTGAAAAAGAGTATGGCTTTGCCTATAACAAGCTGAACGAAAACAAAACCAATTTTACTGATACGGATGTTATGCTGGTTTCAAAACTGCTTGACCATTTTGGCGACAAGGAGTTTTTTGTGTTTTCGAATAATGACAAACATCACAATGACCTGAAGCAGCTGCAGGACCGAAAAGTGATTAATTTCGGGATGGATATTCATGTGCTGCATCCCGCACGAATTTATGTGCTGGAGATGGATAAAACACAGGACATGAAAAAGTATGATAATTAATTAGTCATGGCCGATCGTTCAACACTTAAAAATAACCTGCGCTACCATCGCATTGTTGTCATTTGCATTGTGATGGCTTCTATATGGGGCACATATGAATTTACCAAACCTGTAAATACGCATAAAAACGGGCAGCAGAAAGTTTCGGGGCAGCATGTGAACGGTAAAGACGAAGGCTTGTGGACCTGGTTTTATGAAAACGGCAAAAAACAGATGCAGGGTAATTTTGTGCACGGGCAGCGCAGTGGTGTATGGACTTTGTGGGACAGCAGCGGAAATAAGCTGAGTGAAAGCATATATGAAGGCGACAAACTGAACGGAAAATTTACCCGCTGGGGTGCTTCAGGTGTTATGGAAAGTGAGGGTACCTATGCTAATGATGAGCTGCAGGGTGAGGTTATTTATTATAATGCAGACGGCACGTTGAAGGAGAAAAAGAATTTCAGCAATGGGGTGGAGCAGCTGCAGTAAGCAGTATGCAGTATGCAGTTTGTTGTTAGTTGCAGTACTAAGTTCGTTGAATGTTTTTGCGCAAACTTCTGAAAACAAGATTGACCACGGCAACCAGCAGTGGATACAGTATTACAGCCGCATAGGGCTTGGTAAAAATTTCACCTTACTTAATGATGCCAGTCTTCGTGTTAAAGATACGTTTGGCGGGTTGTCGCTGGTGCTGGTGCGCTCGGGATTAGCTTATTCTGTTTCAGAATCTATTACGGTGGCGGGTGGGGGCTGTGTTACGTTTGCTTTCACAGATAATAAAGCATCGCGGATGGAGTTGCGGGGCTGGGAAGAATTGTTTTTCCCCTTGCGCAGCGGCAGGTTTTATTTCAGCAACCGCCTGCGTATGGAACAGCGCTATTTCAGGAAAATAACAGAAGGAAACATTACTGCTGACGATAGTTATTTCAACCGCCTGCGCTACCGGTTGTATGTTACCATTCCGTTGAATCATAAAACTATGAGCGCAAAAACCATTGCGCTTAATGTGGGTGACGAGGTGATGGTAAATTTCGGCAGTCAGGTAAAATACAATGTCTTTGACACCAACCGCCTGTTGGCGGGTTTAAGCTACCAGTTTAATGAGCAATGGCTTATAACACTCAATTATGTGCTGCAACTGAGCCACCCTAATGTGCCCCTTAGTTTTGAGCAGAATGATGTGTTGTGGTTCTCGTTTACGCACAGCATTGCAAAAAAAAGCTGAGCGCAAAAGCATATACGTAGTGTCCTTTCTGTCATACACTTCCATGCGTGCAATCATAGTATAACCGGAATTACCCACCTACTATTACGCCCTGATAAAAAGGTGTTCTCCTTTCCGGTAATTAGTATTCAGGGAAAGTGCGATTTAGCCTCAGGCGCTGAGAACGACACTATAACCGAAATCAAATTCATGCGAAAACTCAAGATTGGAATTATTGACCTGCTCCATAACGGGGTTTCAAAAACCTTATGGGCGCGAGTAATGCGTGCTAACATGTCGAGCATTATGCCTACGGCAATTGCCTGCTGGTGTGAGGAGCAGGGGCATGAGGTGAAGCTGATTGCATACACCGGTTTAGAAGACATTGAAAAAGAACTGCCTCGCGATGTGGATATGGTGTTTATTAGTTCGTTTACCCAGGCAGCCCAGATGGCTTACGCTATCAGCAACCGGTTGCGGAAGCATAACGTGGTTACTGCCTTGGGCGGACCTCATGCCCGTTGTTATCCGCAGGATGCGCGCAAGTATTTTGATTATGTTTTTGGGTTTACCAATAAAGAAGTGCTGAAGCAGGCGTTGGACGAATGTGCACAGCACCGCCCTTATGGCAGGCACCTGCGGGCTGCCCTGCAACCCACCCAACTTCCGGGGGTAAGAGAACGCTGGAAGTTTATTGAACCCACGCTTAAAAAAGCACCCTTCCTTAAAATAGTTCCCATGATTGGCAGTATGGGATGCCCTTATAGTTGCAGTTTCTGCATTGATTCAGAAATTCCTTACCAGACCATGGACTTTGAGGTGATAAAGGATGATTTGCGTTTTCTGCTCACAAAGTTTAAACATCCCACGGTGGCATGGCATGACCCTAATTTTGGTGTACGGTTTAACGAAATAATGGATGTGATTGAGGATGCTGTTCCAGCAAAGAGTATTGACTTTATTGCTGAATGCAGCATGTCGTTTCTTTCGGTGCCTCATTTGCAGCGGCTGAAAGCCAATGGTTTTCAGGCATTGCTTCCGGGCATTGAATCATGGTATGAGCTGGGGCATAAAACCAAAGCAGGCAAATGTAAGGGAGAAGAAAGGATGCTTTCTGTTTCTGCACACGTGAATCAGGTGATGGAGTATATTCCTTATTTTCAGGCTAATTTTATTTTTGGGCTCGACAGCGATGAAGGTCCTGAACCTTTTGAGCTTATCAAACGGTTTATTGATCATTCGCCCGCAGCTTTTCCGGCTTATTCACTGCTTACCTCCTTTGGGCAGGCAGCCCCGCTTAACCTGCAATACCAGCGCGAGGGTCGCCTGCTGCCCTTTCCCTTCCACACGCTTAACAACCATCTGGCTATGAATGTAAAGCCTAAAAATTATACCTGGATACAGTTTTATGACCATCTGATTGATGTTGCGGAGCATTCGTTTTCATGGAAAGCTATAAGAAGAAGAATGAGCCATTCCAGTACGTTTACCTCGCAGTGGATGAACTTTATACGTGCGGTTTCTAATGAAGGATGGGGTAGAATACGCATATTTAAACAGGTGCGCCACCTGCTGGAGAACGACCCGCAGTTCCGTGACTTTTTTGAAGGGCAAAGTAACAAGCTGCCGGCATTTTATCATAACATTATAAAAAGAGACTTAGGTCCTATGTGGGAATGGTTGCCTAAAGGGGCACTGGAACATGATGCACTGGCTTATATGAAAGAGGTGGAGCAGGAAGCAAAGAGCCGGCCCGCAGTTGGCAGCTAACTTATTCAGGCAGGGCAATAAATATAAAGACCTGAGTTTGGGATAAGAATAAAGAGATCCCTCCCTTCGGTCGGGATGACAGATTGGTTTATATAAAGGGAGGTGAAAAGAAGGAGGCGCGCTTTGCGCGCCTCCTTCTTTTCACCTCTATCTGACAATAATTCCGTGTCATTCCGACCGAAGGGAGGAATCTGTTGGTATAAGCACCAAACCTTAGCCCCTCCCGATAGCTATGGGAATTCGGGTTATCGGCCCTTTATATTTTTTGCTTTTCTGTCATACTCATAGTATGAGCGCAATCATAGTATTTGGTGATTAATGTCATTTCCTTTGGTGCTGAAAAGCAGGATAAGCCCTGCTAAACTATTCTTATAGTCTATTAACTACCTTGTTATTTAAGATGCCTTATACAGAACCAGTTGATTTAATAAGCCTCTACACGTCAGGAAACAACAGCTCACGCCAGTTGCTATCCAGCCAACGGCAAAGGTGCATCAGTTCAGCTCAGTTGGCTCACCTTAGCGCTTCAGGGTGCATCAGCCGGCTTGAGCTAGTTTACCTTAACGCTTCAGGGGGCATCAGCCGGCTTGAGTTGCTTTACCTTAAGGCTTCAGGGTGCATCAATTGGCTTGAGTTGCTTCACCTTAACGCTTCAGGGTATATCAGCCGGCTTCAGCCGCTTCACCTTGTCAGCCGCAGGTGTATCAGCTCAAAAAAAGTGATAAACACCAAACATTAAACATCAAACATCAAACATAAACATTAAACATCAAAACACTATGGAAACTATCTGGCACTACTTAGTAAATCAATTCTTAAACTCCACCAAGGAAAACTACAAAAAAATGCTCAAGCTGAGCAACTATCACGATGCCCGTCTTAAAAAAATGATGGACGACAACCCGATGGAACCCGATTGGGCTTTGCTTTATAACCGTTACCATCCTTTTCATGACATGTTTGTTAAAGCCTACACAGCCTGGAAAGCAGCGGGCGGCACCCAGAAAGGACAAACCCTTAACCTTGAGCAGTTGCTTGTATTGCTTATAAACAAAGTAAACAAATGGGATTCATTAGTGCAGGCTGTTGATGGCTTTGAAAAAGGAACCCCTAACTACTTAACCCTATTTCCGCAGGGACATCTGCCTTTTTACACCGCTCCAATAACCGCGCAGGTAACCGCTGTAAAAACACTGGGCGAAAGCCTTGCTCCATTTGCTCTGGCCAACCCGGCTATAGTACCTATTAAAACTTTGGTTGATGATTTTTATACCCTGCTGGATGGCGCACGCGATACACAGGAAGGCAGCAAAGGCGGAACCAAACAAAAAAGCGCGGAAGTGGAAAGCAAACGCATAGCAGTAGGCACCGAACAATACCGCGATCTGGGCTTCCTTATCAATAAAGGCGCTGAAGTGCCTTCTTACATAGCTCCATTCTTTGAGCTGAAAGTGTTGCGCTCGCATGAGCAGGTGCATTTTACCGGAACCCTTGATGCAGGCGAAAATGAATCCGTGCTGGAACATACGTTTGTTGACGATGATGTAATGATACTGGAGATAACAACTACCGACACTGTACCCGCAGCCACACAGGTAGCTTTTTACCTTGCCACCACACCAAATGGTACCGACAGCACACCCGTAACAGTAACCGCCAACGCGGCTAAAATAAAAGTACTGGCTTCTGAATTCGGAGCCATTGACTTTGCCACACACCGCTTTCTTACGGCAGTAAACAGCACAACATTTGAGTTGCATTATGTGGTGGAGCTGCTGTAACAACGGAAGCAGGCAACTTGCAATGGACAAACAGGACAAACTTTCCGAAAGTTCTAAACTTTCGGAAAGGTGAATACCGATTACTGATAACCGATAACAACTTAAACCCTATGAGTAAAAAACTGAATGCGTCTAAATTAGTTCTCCTCCCATTGTTTATTCTCTTTGCTGCGTTTTCTTCAAACCCATACACCCCCGAAAGCAATTTTGCTATCCAGTTGAAGGCAATACTTAATGCAGGCGATGCCAACGGCTTCACAACGTTGAAAGGAGATTATCAAGCATTAGATAATAAAGGCAGAAAAACATACGCCTGTACACTGCCACTCGAAGGCTTTGAAACAACAATTGTAGATTTGGATGGTACGCTCCAGTTTAATGCCACTGCCAGGTCAGGCTCAGAAAAATATAATCTGGCAGCAATGAGAATCGCTATGCTTAATATGTCGGGCTTGCAAGGCTATACAAAGCACGATAATGCAAAAGAGAATTTTGTGGCTAATCAGGTAAACACTACTATAATCATGTACAGCAAGCCAGGCGCAACCCACAAGCTTCTTATTTTTGATATAAAAGAAACCGGGTTTATACTGGTTACAAAATTATAGCAATAGCAGCAGAATAAAACCTTCAAGGTTTTTAAAAACCTTGAAGGTTTACACACCGAATACCGAATACCGATAACCGATTACCTCTTAAATATAATACCATGAAGAAACTCCTCCTCCTCCTCACCCTCTTAGCTTGCAGCATAACTGCATCTGCAAACAACATCACCGTTAGCAATGTAGTGCTTACCGGGCAGGATGTTACAGCCGGCACCAACAATGCCGCCAACTTCACCATGGTGCAATTTGATATACAATGGCAAAACAGTTGGAATACCGGAACAAGCTGGGATGCCGCCTGGATATTTGTAAAATACCGCGTAGGCGCTGGTGCATGGCAGCATGCCAGACTAAATAATACCGGGCACACCCCACCCGCAGGCAACACCTTTGATGTTGGCCTGCAAACCCCCGGCACTGCCTTTAATGCTGCTACCAACCCTGGCATAGGAGCCTTTCTTCATTTTAACTATTCAATATGGGGTGTTAATGGAGGTACCAATGTACGACTGCGCTGGAACTACGGAGCCAATGGCGTAACCGATAATGATATAGTGGATGTGCAGGTATATGCCATAGAAATGGTGTATGTGCCGCAAGGTAGTTTTGCCGCTGGCGATGGCTCTACCACATCCGTGGAGGGGCAGTTCCGCAATGGCAGCACCAATACCCCGCTCAGCATTACCTCTGAAGGCGGCCTTACCTTAGGCGGCACTGCTAACGGCAATTTGGCTAATAATAATGCCACCGGCATGGTTACAGCCGATGACTTTAATAATACTACCATCAAAGCCTTGCCTGCCGCTTACCCTAAAGGTTACAAGGCTTTCTACTGCATGAAATACGAAATTACCCAGCAGCAGTATGTCGATTTTTTAAATACCCTTACCCGCGCCCAGCAAAACACCCGTACCGAGACGAACCTTGCCGCAGGCATCACCAGCGTTACCAACCGCTATGTAATGAGCAATACCGCAACCCTGCAAGCCCGCAATGGCATACGCTGCGCTGCCACCATAAATACCAGCAACCCCATCACTTTTTATTGCGACCTGAACGGCAACGGCACAGGGGGCGAAACGGCAGACGGGCAGTGGCTCGTATGCAATTGGCTAAGTTATATGGATGTATCAGCTTATTTAGATTGGAGCGGACTGCGCCCCATTACGGAACTGGAATATGAAAAAGCCTGCCGCGGCACCATAGCAGCCGTGGCTAATGAATATGCCTGGGGCAGCACCGCCATTACCCAGGCAAACAATAACAGTATTACCAATGGCGGAGCAAGCAATGAAACTACTAACACTGCCGGTGCTAACGCAGTTTATAATATAATTCTGCCACAGGGTCCCCCCATGCGGGTTGGCTTGTTTGCCACAGTCAGTACCAATCGGGCGCAGGCAGGCGCCACCTGTTACGGCATTATGGAAATGAGCGGTAATCAGTGGGAGCGCCCGGTAACGGTGGGTAATGTAACAGGCAGGGCATTTACAGGCATACAGGGCAATGGGGTATTAAGCACCAACGGCAATGCTAATGAAATACTATGGCCCGGTCTGGTTGTAGGCGAGGTAACCGGAGCCACAGGCGCAGGCTTCCGCGGGGGCGATTATTACGATAGTGTGATCTACCTGCGTGTGTCTGACCGGGCCTTAGCGGCTACCACGGTCCCGAATCGAATCTACAATCAAGGTGGTCGGGGAGTTCGTGTTGCGCCTTAGCCGGGGTTCTTGTTACTTGAAAAAAGGGGCGAAGCCCCCGAAAAAATTTTAAAATGGAGACCCATAAAAACCAATAAATATGAAAACAATACAAACTTTAGCGCTACTGCTTATTGCTAATTGCCTGCTACCTGCTGCTTCACAAGCCCAATACACAGGCGGCATCGGTCGCGGTGATGTTATGGCAACAAAGATAAGTACGTGTCTTTATGGTACCTGCGTTGCTAATTATACCATAACCACCACTGGTAATGCCATTGTTATAACAGATATTGCGGGCAATGGCGAAACTATTACTGTAAGCGAAAGCACTACCAATATAAACTTTGCTGTTACAGGCAGAACTTATTCTCTAAACGGGGGAGCTATTACTGCTTTTCCTGTAAATGTGCCTTTGGCAGGTGTAACAAGCATTACTATTAATGCAGGTGTGGGTAGCGATATTGTAAGTGTGGGTGCCTTTACCGTTAATACCAGTATGCCCAGCCTTACAGTAAATGGCGGCATCGGAGATGATGCAGTTAATTTTGGTGGCAACATCACCTTTGCTTCCAATGCTAACTTAGATGTTGACCTGCAAAATGATGATGTAACACCGGGAGTTGATGTTATAAACATTAACTCAGGTGCCGATTTAGTATTGGCAGGCACAGGCACTGCGGTAATGAAAGCAAGCAAAAACATTGTATTTAGTGTCAACTCTATATTGCGCACCGTAAACGGTGCTCTTACCTTAGAGGCCAACCAACAGGCAACACCAACAGCAGGCAGCAATTTCCATGGTATAAATGCTACTGCGGGAAGCGCTTTAATGGAAAGCACCGGAACAGGTATAGTAACTGTTAAAGGCAAAGGAGGAACCACACCCAGCCTTAACCACGGCATATACTTAGCCGCAGGAAGCATCCTGAGGGGCGGCACTACTGCTACTATTACCGTAAACGGAACAGGTGGCGCTTCAACAGGAACCGGTAATTATGGAGTTTTTGTTACCGGAGCAAGCTCCGCCATTACCTCAGCAGGAGGCAATGTCAGTGTTATGGGAACAGGAGGCGGCAGCGGAACCTCGGGTAGCAACCTTGGAGTATATGTTGAATTTGGAGGCACAATAACCGCAGCAGGCAGCGCAACAGTTACTGTAAACGGAACAGGAGGTTCTTCAACTGGAAGTGATAATTATGGAGTTGCGCTTACACAAACAAGCTCCACCATCACCTCTGGTGGGGGCAATGTCAGCGTTACCGGGCAGGGGGGCGGAGGCGGAATTTCAGCAACTAATCACGGAGTATTTCTTCAGTCAGCAGGCAAAATAACCGCAGGCGGCAGCGGAACAGTTACCGTTCAGGGTACGGGAAGCGCCACTGGAAGCGGTGGAAACAATCACGGAGTTGTTATTTCAGCATCAAGTTCGGTCATCACCACTTCTGGTGGGGGCGCTGTTTCCGTTACCGGAACAAAAGGAATTAACAGCACTGGCGCGGCAGATATTATGCTTTCTTCCGGGGGCTTAATAAGCGCTACAGGAACAGGAGCCGCCATCACGTTAAACAGCGCCTCGGGCGGCACCTGGCCCAACACCGCAGGTACAGATGCAAGCAACACTTCAATTGCACAAACCATCAGCTTCGGCAGCAGTTCAAAACTCAATATTGATATTGATGGACTTACAGTAAACACCCAATACCAGCAACTAACAATAGTGGGCTTGATTAACCTGAACAGTGTCGGCTTGTTATTCACAGGTAGTACCTATACACCCGTTACCGGAAATACCTTTACCATTGTTGACAATGATGGAGCAGATGCCATTACCGGAACTTTTAACGGGCTGGCAGAAGGAGCAACTATCAGCAATTTCCTGAGTTCCGGACTTAACGCCACCATTACCTATGTTGGCGTTGACGGCAATGATGTGGTGCTTACGGTGGTAGCATCAGTTAACAACTGGACAGGCACCACTTCAACTGACTGGAACACCACTACCAACTGGAGCAGCGGCACCGTACCCGGCTCAACCGATAATGTAACTATACCCAATGTAACCAACGACCCGGTAATCAGTGGCGCATTTACCATCAATAATGTTGACCTTGCCTCAGGTGCTACGCTAACCGTAGCCAATGGCGGCTCACTAACCCTTAACGGTGCGCTCACCAATGCCGGAGCTATTACCATACAAAGCGGTGGCAGCTTTCTGCAGGGCGGCAGCAGCAGCATTGCAGGCGCAGGAACCTTTACCGTGCAAAGGCAGGGAACAGCTTCACCAACGCGTTACAATTACTGGAGTACACCCGTTGCAGGTGGTGCCTTACCCGGCACCAACGGCTACGAATACCTTAGCGTAAGCGGCACCGAAGATACGGGAGATGATAACCCCGGTCCAGACCCAGGCTGGAGCAGCTTTTCAGGACCAATGGTAACCATGCTCGGATTTGCCAGCAATGGCGGCAACCTTGCCTCTTTTACCGGAACACCCAACAATGGACCCATGACCACGGGTATTACTTATTACAACTCAGCAGGCAACCCAACCGCAGCAAACACAGACTTTGTGCTGCTGGGTAATCCTTACCCATCAGGCTTAACGGTTAATACTTTTCTAAGTAATAACTCCACACGCATACAAGGGCAGGTATGGGCATGGGATGATGATAATACCGGAGGAACAGGCTATGCAACAACTGACTATGCCTCACGCACCACTGCGGGAGCAGTCAGCGGTGGTAATGGCAATAGCATAAGCGCACAAATAGGAGTTGCACAGGGCTTTATGGTTAAAGCTACATCATCAGGAAACGTAATCTTTAACAATGCCCAGCGCGATGCAGCCGCAGGAACCTTCTTAAAAACAGAAGAAGAAACAAGCCGCATCTGGCTTAGCCTTGCCAACGATACCCTTTACAACGAGATAAATGTTGTATTCATGGATGGAGCCACCACCGCCTTTGACCACCTGCTTGACGGGCAAAAGATAAGAGGCAATGCCCATATCGCATTTACCGTTATACCTGATGGCACAACTGCATTAGGAGACGAACTCTGCATTGCAGCCCTGCCCCCGGTAACAGAAGAAACAATAGTTGCCCTTAACGCATTTGTTGCCAATGAAGGCATCTATTCCATCCGCAACAAAGCATCAGAGAACTTCAGTACGCTGGATGTGTACCTTGAAGACCGCCTAACAGGCAGTTTCACCAACCTTAATAACAATGGTGAATACTCAACCCTGCTGAATGCACAAAATACTACAGACCGCTTCTTCCTGCACTTTGCACCACAGGCAACAGGCATTACAGATCACACAGCGCCACCTTTTGTAGCTTATACCAACGGAAACGAGTTAGTTGTTCTTGTCTCATCGTCTGTCACTTCGAGCGTAGTCGAGAAGCTTATAGTAACAGACATGACCGGCAAAATAATCCTTACTCAAAAACCTGCTAACCCGCAAGGCAATGTTTACCGCATATCTCTGCCCCAGCTTGCACAGGGTATGTATGTGATAAGCCTGCAAACAACAACTGATATTTACAGCAATAAAATAATAGTACGATGAAAAAGAAAATGCTACTGCTACTGTCGCTGTTTCTGATTACTGCCTACTCACAAGCACAGCCGCCACCGCCACCTCCACCTCCCATCCCACCTCCACCCGGTACCGGTGCCCCAATAGATAATGAAGTAATGTTACTACTACTTGCAACAGCAGCTTTTGGTGCCTATAAACTCAAAAAAACTCAGGATAATATCACTTGCAAGAGTAGCTAACCAATCATTAACCTATAAAAACCGGCAGCCATGATTTATAAATTCAATCTCATTGAAAAAATACTCCTTAACAACGATATAATACCCCACCCCTTTGCCGATGCAGCCTCATCGGTAGGGCTGGGCTTTGCACTGGGCTGCGCAGTAAAACTAAAAATAACCGATGCACTGTCAATGGAATACAAACCGGTCAGCACCATTGCCACAAAAGCCGGGGTAAGCGAAATAGGCTGCGAACTTATACTAGACTGTTTAGATGCGCTTGGCTATGTGCAGAAAAAAGAAAACAACTACGCCTTTACCAAACGCGGCTACAAAACACTATCACCCCAGTCGCCAGATAATTTCAGGTATTTCATCCTCTTCTGCGATTACCTTTATAAAGGGTATATCCATATTGACGAAACAATTATACTGGGACACCGCCCCCAGTCAAACATGCTCGAAAAAATGACCGACCACGAGTGGGAACTGTTTTCACGCGCCATGATAGACATTTCAAGAACCAATGTAAAAGAAGTATGCGCTAAAATACCCGTAGCCAAAACAGCCGTCAAAATGCTCGACCTCGGAGGCTCACACGGACTATACAGCATAGAACTGTGCAAAAAAAATCCCCAACTCAAAGCAAGCATCATAGACCTGCCACCGGTAAAAAAATACAACGATGAGTGTGTGGCAAAACACAACGCAGCCAAACAGGTCTCCTTCATCCCCTCCGATTTTATGAAGGACGAGCTGCCCCGGGGCAACGACATTATTCTTGCCTTTAACATCATCCACGGGCTTAACCCCCGCGAAAACGAGCAACTTGCCCAAAAAATATTTGCAGCACTAAACCCGGGCGGTATCTACGTAATACTTGACCAGATTAAAGGCATAGGCGGCAACTCACAACTATCAAAAGCAACCACCTCCTACATGGCACTAAACCTGCTTCACCAGGCAGGCGGTAAAACCTATTCCCGCAACGAAGTAGATGAAATTGCCGCCAAGGCAGGCTTTACAGGCACCGAACTAAAAAAACTGAACGCTCCCGGATTTGGAGTAATTATTTGTAAAAAATAAATCACTACCTGACACTACCGGCATCTAATCACCTAACCGCATTTAAACATGAATACCTACAACATTATAATCATCACGCTGCTCGTTTTCATTATCGGAAACATAATAGCATTCATCTACTCATGGCTGGTGCTCTACACCGATATGTTTAAAAAATACCGCATACAGGAAAAGAAATACAAGCCCGGAATATTTCTCCAGCGGCTGCCTCTAATAGCATTAAACATCTTCCTGATACTGGCTCTTACAACCGTGTCGCTTTATTACTTCTCAGGTTTCTTTAACCTCAACACACCCTCTGCCTGGTGGATAATACCTGCACAAATACTCATCATAGCCTTTGTAGATGATATATGGTTTTATGCAGCCCACTGGCTGCTGCATGCCAACAAATTCCTTTTGCGCAACATACACAGCATACACCACCGTGCCGTTCACCCTCATCCCCTTGAGTATATGTATGAGCATCCCCTTGAATGGATGGCAGGGAGCATTGGAGTAGTATTGGGTTTATTTATTGTTTCGCTTTTAATGCCCGTAAGCATTTATGCATTCTGGGCATATGGCTTTTTGCGCAACATCCATGAAATGAATATCCATTCCGGAATTCATTCCTTCATAAATCCCTACATCCCTTTTCTTAAAAACTCTGAAGACCACGACCTTCACCACTCAAGAGTTAAAGGCAACTACTCCAGCATGTTCACCATTTGGGATCGCGTGTTTGAAACCACCATTACCAAATAACTTATATGAAAATCGTATTTATTTTAAATTTCACCAATCTGGAGAGATAACTTTTGTGATGAGTAAAAGAGAAACTCTAAAAAAGTTTACTGCTACCCCCGATACATTAATTGAATATTGCAAAAAAATATGGCAGTATAAATATTTAATTATCGTTTTTTTTAAGCGTGACATTAAGGTCAAATATGCTCACACTTTATTGGGGTTAGGATGGACTATTCTGCAGCCACTTTCAGTGCTTATCATTTATACTTTTTTCTTTGGCTATCTGTTAAATTGGAAAGCGGGAGATTTGCCGTATTCACTTTATGTTTTGTCAGGCTTATTGGGTTGGAATTTTTTTAGTTACATTGTTTTTCAGGGAACATCAAGTATTCAGGAATCCGGTATCATTATTAAGAAAATATATTTTCCAAAAGCAATACTACCACTCTCAAAGGTTTTAGTGGCAGCAGTGGAATTAATAATTAGTTTTTTATTGATTATTCCTCTCCTGATATGGCACGGTGAATCATTGTCATGGCATATAATTCTTTTACCCGTAGTTCTATTATTTAATTCGTTAATTGCATTGTTTATAGTGCTGACAATTGTTTCTCTGGCTTTCAGAAAAAGAGATTTATTTCACTTGGTTCCGTTCTTAATTAATTTGGGGGTATGGTGCACTCCGGTATTTTTTACCAAAGATATTTTGCCGCAGGAGATTAATCATATGTGGTACTTCAATCCGTTGGCGTCAATTGTGGAATTATGGCGATGGTGCCTATTTCCTGCATGGAATTACGACATAAAATTCATCCCTGCTTTAATTGCTATAATACCACTATTTATATCAGGTTTTTTAATCTTTATAAGGAATGAAAAAAAGTTTAGTGATTTTGCATGAGTAATGAAATAGCCATACGTGTTGACAAACTTTCTAAAAAGTATCACCTTCGATATCCTTTTTCTGGCAATGAAAAAAATCAAACACAGGAATTATGGGCTTTGAAGGATATAAACTTTGAATTAAGAAGAGGAGAATCAGTTGGAATAATAGGGCCGAATGGAAGTGGCA
This sequence comes from Chitinophaga pinensis, assembly GCA_945870105.1. Lineage (GTDB taxonomy): Bacteria > Bacteroidota > Bacteroidia > SXHM01 > SXHM01 > SXHM01. Next base: position 3,139 of record CAMBRL010000031.1, on the reverse strand, counting down.
AAAGCACCTTACTTAAAGTTCTTAGTGGTATCACCTCACCTACATCCGGATCTGTTGAAATAAATGGCAGAGTAGCTGCGATATTAGATATTGGCAGCGGTTTTCATCCAGATTTAAGTGGCCGTGAAAATATTTTCCTTAGTGGTAACCTTATGGGGATGTATAATCAAGAGATACATTCGGCTTATACTAGCATAGTTGAGTTCAGCGGACTATCAGATTTTATTGAAACACCCGTAAAATACTACTCTTCGGGAATGTTTATTCGTCTGGCCTTTTCCATTATAGCATTTCTTGAGGCTGATATTATGATTTTTGATGAGGTAATTGCTGTAGGTGATGCGGAATTTTCCTATCAGTGTAAGAAAAAACTGGAAGAGCTTATTCAGAAAAAGAAAACAGTAATTATTGCAAGTCATAATATGAATGAGTTGTTTAATTATTGTGGGCATACAATTCGTTTAGATAAAGGCATAATAATCTCTGAAGGTGACACAGGCACGGAGGTTTCACGCTATCTTGAAGCCGTTTATGATAAACAGCAATATGCAAAAAACAACAATAATCCTTTAGAGAATAAAAGTATATTCCCAAATACTCAAAGCTGGAAAACTTCTCAATCGCCAGTAGGAAATGACAGTGTCAGATTAAATAGTATAACTATTTTATCAGAAAAGGAAAAGGAAAATGCTGTTTTTGTTAATGATGAAGATATCAATATTGAAATAGATTATGACGTAGTTATCCCCAATTCAGGTGAAGTGTTTGCTATAGCAATTCATTCCATTGACGGCTCTCCGGTGTTTGTAAGTGAGGCTGATTTTAATACTATAGTTTATGAGGAAACAGGGAGATGTAAAGCAACATGTGTTATTCAAAAAAGATTATTCAATGCCGGTATTTTCTGTGTGTCTGCAGGTCGTATTCTGAAAGATAAGTTTATGAGATTTCCCGTAGAGTTAAGTTTTAAAATTAAGTTGTGTGATAGCGACAAAAATGTTACGATGCAATATGCTTTGGGTCCTGTAAAGCCTAAGCTAAATTGGATTTTTAAACAATTTAAGTTGTAGGAAATATGAATGAGGCATTCCTGAGACCTGATGAAATTGAAGAGTATATACAGCGTATTGTAGCTATATACAGAGACTACCAAGTGAATGACAGGGGTTTTAAAACTTTTGTTACCCGGCCAGAAACCAATGCGAACAACAATTGGATTGAAGATATGCAAAATACATTTGTTGCCGCTAACATTTTGTTGCCGCTTACACTGTTAGATACTCTCGAAGCCAGAAAAATAATAAACACAGAATTTGCTTATTTATCACACTTCAGAAATGCGTTTGGGTTGTGGAGATATTTTGAAGATACTGATGCTCCTTATTTTATTCCCTATGAAACGGATACAAACGCACTGCTCAGCTATATCAGTGTTTATTTGGATGAGAAACCTGTAGCTAAATATTATTTTAATCAGCAGATTACAGAAAGCGGATACGTTAATCTTTGGTTTTTACCTGCTGTGAAAATTTTATTTACTAATCCTTTTTATTTCTGCAACCTTTTGGGAAGTTGGAACAAAGCAAAGAAATTCTTAGCCTTTAAAAATAAAGTTGTTAATAGGGATGATGCAGAATTTTGTGTAACAGCTAATGTGTTGTTATATATGGGAAATAGTAATCAAACCAAAAACATAATTTTTAGATTACTAGAAGATATGCGTTCTTCCAAGTCTATTAAGTTAACATATTATCCATTCAGTATTATAGCCTATTATCTTTTTGCACGTGCATATTATTATGGTCAGATTACTGCATTTGAAAAAGTGAAAAGCATATTGACTGAAAAGGTAAAAAGTGCTTATTACAAGGAAATAAAATACAGTAAGCATCTGACTATTTTAGCGGCAAACATTTTTTTGTTTTTTAATATCCGTAATTCTTTTTCAGAAAAAATTATTGCAGAATGTTGCGGGCTTTATAAAAATATTGAAGAACCCTTTCCTTTCTATTGCAGCAATAAAGACCTTGATATTGATTCTGTCACAGGTTTACCTAATGTGTTTTTTGGCAGTAAGGACTTGACAGTTTCTTTTTACCTGGAATTTCTTGTTTTGCTAAAAAAGAACAGCTACAAACCGGAAGTTTAAACAGCTAAATGATAAGACAATTTATACATTCATTTAATTCGCTTTACAATACTGTCAGGATATCATCATGGCGATATAGCTTTTTTTCTTTTATGTCTGGACTTAGCTACTTCTGGCTTTTTATTAATAGTTCAGTGGTTAATGCAGAAGTTGTTATGTTGTTTTTGCTTTTTTCTGCTACCTGTTTTGGGTTTGCAGCCTTAGGATATTTTATCAATGATTTTTTTGACATATCTCTGGACGCAAAAGCCGGCAAGACAAACAGGATTTCAGAAACAACTCCATTTAAGAAATTAATCTTATTTAGTGTCATTCTTCTAATTACAATGATTCCATGGATTGGGTTAGCAGCCAACTTATTTTCATGGATATTAATCGGAATTCAGATACTGCTATTTCTGCTTTATTCATTACCTCATTTAAGGTTTAAAGAAAACTGGCTGCTTTCAGCAATTACAGATGCCTGTTATGCTTACGTTATCCCAACATTGCTTTCCTATAATACGTACCTGTTATTTTTTGAAAATAAGTTTAGCTACACAATTTTATGGTTAACTGGGTCCATGTTTTTTGCAGGCTTTAGAAATATATTAATACACCAGACCAATGATTTAATGAATGATAAAAAAGTTGGAGTAATAACATTTCCTCAGAGAGCTGGTTTAAAAAAAACTGTTGTAACCGTCTGGATTTGCTTAACAGTTGAAGTTTGTTTTTATATAATATTTCTATTGAAGCTTGCAACTCAACATCATTTTCTATACCCGCTAATTTTCTTGTATTTTATTTCTGTGCTCATTAATTATTATAAATATTTCAGTAAAAAGAATAAGTCCGGAACTATTATTCAACACCACTTCAGTGATCATTATTACCAGATATGGATTCCGTTGTTGTTTTTGCTTTTATTACTAACTATTGATTTCAAGTGGTGTGTATTTTTAGTTCTTCATATGCTGGTGCTGGTTCCGAAACATGCATATAATTCTC
>CAMBRL010000030.1 GCA_945870105.1 Chitinophaga pinensis | reverse complement strand
GGTATCCTCGGAATTATTAACATGTTTTCGGGTGGTGCTTTTTCTAATGCATCTGTTTTTGCTTTGGGAATTATGCCTTACATCTCTGCATCTATTGTAGTGCAGTTGTTGGGTATGGCCGTTCCTGCTGTTCAGAAAATGCAGAAAGAGGGTGAAAGCGGACGTAAAAAATTAAATCAGTACACGCGCTACCTCACAGTACTTATCACCATGGGGCAAGCACCAAGCTACATTGCTAATTTAAAAATGCAATTGCCTGCCGAAGCATTTTTGACTAATCCTACCTTCTTTTGGATTTCATCCATCATCATCTTGGTTTCAGGAACCATGTTTGTAATGTGGTTGGGTGAAAAAATTACAGATAAAGGAATTGGAAACGGTATTTCCATGCTCATTATGATTGGTATCATTGCCCGACTGCCATTTGCATTCTTAGCAGAACTTGGTTCACGCCTGTCAGATGCAGGTGGAGGACTTGTAGTAATGCTTATTGAATTAGTTGTTCTGTTACTTATTATTGTTGCCAACATTATGCTGGTGCAGGGAACACGAAGAATTCCGGTGCAGGTTGCAAGAGCAGCTGTTTCGGGAAGAACAGGATTGCCACAGGCAACTCAAGCACGTCAGTATATTCCTTTGAAAGTAAATGCTGCAGGTGTTATGCCTATTATTTTTGCGCAGGCAATTATGTTTATCCCTTCACTTACATTCGGATTGGTTTCGGATGAACCCAATGCAGTAATTCAGGCGCTTTCAGATTTTCAGGGCTTTTGGTATAACTTTACATTTGCTGTATTGATTATTGTGTTCACCTATTTCTACACAGCTATTACAGTTAATTCTAACCAAATGGCTGAAGATATGAAACGCAATGGAAGCTTTATTCCGGGTGTAAAACCTGGCAAAGCTACAGGACTTTATATTGACGCTGTTCTTTCAAGAATTACATTACCCGGTTCAATCTTTTTAGCATTAGTAGCTATTTTGCCTGCTATTGCAATGATGGCTGGAGTTAATCAACAGTTTTCGCAATTTTTTGGTGGCACATCGTTGCTGATTATGGTAGGTGTTATTTTGGACACACTTCAGCAAATTGAAAGCCATTTGTTAATGAGGCATTATGACGGATTGATGAAATCCGGAAGAATAAAAGGTCGCAGCTCTATGAGCATGGCGAGCTAAGAGGTTTTATAGTTCTTTGAATGATATATTGTAAGACGGATGAGGAGATTGAACTGATACGTGAAAGCTGCATCCTGGTTGGGAAAGCTCATGCTGAAGTAGCAAAACTACTGAAGCCCGGAGTGAATACTAAACTACTGGATGAAACAGCTGAAGCGTTTATCAGAGACAATGCTGCCGTTCCTGCTTTCAAAGGATATCGCGGTTTTCCGTGGACACTTTGTGTCTCGGTAAATTCAGTGGTGGTTCATGGTTTTCCATCTTCCAAAACAGAATTGAAGGAAGGCGATATAATCTCCATTGACTGCGGAGTGCAGAAGAACGGATGGTTTGGCGACTCGGCATATACCTATGCGATTGGCGAAATCAGTGCTGAAAAGCAACGTTTACTGGATGTAACTGTTGAGTGCTTGTACAAAGGAATTGAACAAGCGGTTCATGGTAAAAGAGTAGGAGATATAGGTTGGGCAGTGCAGGAACACGCAGAGCGCAACAAATATGGAGTGGTTCGCGAATTAGTAGGACACGGAGTTGGAAAGAAATTGCATGAAGATCCTGAAGTTCCTAATTACGGAAAAAAAGGAAACGGACCGGTGCTGAGAGAAGGAATAGTGATTGCAATTGAGCCGATGATAAATATGGGGAAACGCAATGTGGTGCAGGAAAATGATGGATGGACAGTGAAAACAGAAGACGGAAAACCATCAGCACATTTTGAGCATACAGTGGTGGTAAGAAAGGATAAGGCCGAGATACTTACAACATTTGAGTTCATTGAGGAAGTAATAGGAAAGAAAGCATTAATTTAAAATAAAGAACAGAATACTGAATACTGAATGGCGAAACAAGGTTCGATAGAATTAGACGGGACGATAAAAGAAGCATTGTCAAATGCAATGTTCAGGGTGGAGTTGGAAAACGGACATGTGATTACAGCGCATATTTCAGGGAAAATGAGGATGCACTATATAAAAATATTACCTGGCGATAAGGTTAAAATTGAAATGTCGCCATATGATTTAACAAAAGGAAGAATTACGTACAGATATAAATAAACAGAAATAATGAAAGTAAGAGCATCAATTAAAAAACGCAGCGCAGAATGCAAAATCGTTCGCAGAAAAGGGCGCTTGTATGTTATCAACAAAAAGAACCCAAAGTTTAAACAAAGACAAGGGTAATCTTGTAATTTAAAAATCACAAATCAAAAAATAATATGGCAAGGATTGCAGGTATAGATTTACCAAAGAACAAAAGAGGCGAAATCGGACTCACTTATATCTACGGAATAGGAAGAGTTACAGCTCAGAATATTCTCACTGAAGCCGGTGTTGACTGGGACAAGAAAGTTCAGGATTGGAACGATGAAGAACTGAACTTAATCAGAACAGCTATCACTCTGTTGAAAACAGAAGGAGCTCTGCGTTCTGAAACTCAGTTGAATATCAAACGTCTGATGGACATTGGTGCATACCGTGGTGTGCGTCACAGACTTGGTCTTCCTGTTCGCGGACAAGGAACTAAAAACAACTCACGTACCCGCAAAGGCAGAAGAAAAACTATTGCTAACAAGAAAAAAGTAACTAAATAATAATATCAGCTAACAGCTAATAGCCAATAACTATCAGCAAAAACAATCAACAATGGCAAAACAAAAAGCAGAATCAGCCTCAGGAGCAGCAGACAAAGCAGCTAAAGCCCGCAAACGTGTGGTTAAAGTTGAATCAGTAGGAGAGGCTCACATCAATGCAACTTTCAATAATATCATTATTTCTTTGACCAATAAAAACGGTGAAGTTATTTCATGGAGTTCAGCAGGTAAAATGGGTTTCAGAGGTTCTAAAAAGAACACACCTTATGCAGCTCAGCTTGCATCAGCTGATTGTGCGAAAGTAGCTTTCGACAATGGATTGAGAAAAGTGAAAGTATTTGTTAAAGGACCAGGTGGAGGAAGGGAGTCGGCTATCCGTAGCCTTACCACTTCAGGGATTGAAGTAACTGAAATTGTTGACGTAACACCGGTTCCGCACAACGGTTGTCGTCCACCAAAAAGAAGAAGAATTTAATAAAAGCTAACCGGTTAAAGGTTATCAGTAATCACTCAGTAGTAAAAATAAAATCAAAAATAAAACATGGCACGTTACACAGGTCCCAAAAGTAGAATAGCACGTAAATTCGGAGAGCCAATCTTCGGACCAGATAAAGCTTTTGAGAAAAAGAACTATCCTCCGGGAATGCACGGACAGACTAAGAAAAGAAAGAAAGTAAGCGAGTATGGAACTCAGCTATCTGAGAAACAGAAAGCAAAATATACTTACGGTATTCTGGAAAGACAATTTGCTAAGACATTTGTCTCTGCCCAGCGTATGCACGGTGTAACAGGTGAAAACCTTTTGCAGTTGGTTGAAGCGCGTTTAGATAACGTAGTTTATCGTTTAGGAATTGCTCCTACACGCAGAGGCGCTAAACAATTGGTAGCTCACCGTCACATTACAGTGAATGGTCAGGTGCTTAACATTTGCTCTTATTCACTGAAACCCGGTGATAAAGTAGGAGTTCGTGAGCGTTCAAAAACATTAGAAGTTATATCAACTTCAGTAGGAAAAAGAAATTCTGAATTTCCTTGGTTAGAGTGGAATTTCGAAACGCTTACAGGAACATTTGTTTCTTATCCTGAACGTTCTGCTATTCCTGAAAACATTAAAGAACAACTGATTGTCGAGTTGTACTCTAAATAGTAATTAGCTGCATCAGGCAGGATTAAAATCAAAAAAATAAAATCACTAATTCACAAATATAAAACATGTCAATACTAAACTTTCAAAAACCAGATAAAGTTGTAATGCTTACCTCTACCGACAAAGTTGGAGAGTTTGAATTTCGCCCGCTGGAACCCGGTTACGGAATTACAATCGGAAATTCGTTGAGAAGAATATTGCTGAATTCATTGGAAGGATATGCTATCACTTCAATAAAAATAGATAAAGTTGACCACGAGTTTTCTACCATCAAAGGTGTTGTGGAAGACGTTACTGAAATTATCCTGAACCTGAAACAGGTTCGTTTCAAAAAGCAGATTGACAATGTAAGCGATGAGCGCGTAACGGTTAAATACAGCGGAAAAAATGCTTTCACAGCTGGTGATATCGGAAAAAGCCTTTCAAGTTTTCAGGTTTTAAATCCTGATTTGGTTATTTGCCACACGGAGCCTAACGTTGAAATTAAAATGGAACTGATTATTGATAAAGGTCGTGGTTATGTTCCTGCAGAAGAAAATAAAGCTGTTAATGCTGCGGCAGGAACTATTGCAATTGATGCAATCTTCACACCAATCAAAAACGTAAAATACAACGTTGAGAACTACCGTGTGGAGCAAAAAACTGACTACGAAAAATTAGTGATGGAGATTGAGACCGATGGTTCAATTCATCCTAAAGATTCGTTGAAAGAAGCTGCACGTATTCTTATCCAACACTTCATCCTTTTCTCTGATGAGAAAATGACTTTTGATGTGGAAGAAAAATCTTCTACTGAAGAGTTTGATGAAAATTCACTGCATATGCGTCAGTTGTTGAAAACCAAATTGGTTGACCTTGACTTGTCAGTGCGCGCACTGAACTGCCTTAAAGCGGCTGATGTTGAAACACTGGGTGACCTTGTTTCTTACAACCGCAACGATTTATTGAAGTTCCGCAACTTCGGTAAAAAATCATTGACCGAATTAGATGACTTAGTGGCTGCTAAAAACCTTCACTTCGGAATGAACTTGGCTAAATATAAACTGGATAAAGACTAAATAATAATTGTCAATTATCAATTGTCAATTAACAATTAAACGAAATGAGACACGGAAAGAAATTCAATCACTTAAGCAGAAAGACAGGACATCGCAGAGCTTTATTAAGCAACATGGCGGCATCACTTATACTGCACAAAAGAATAAACACCACACTGGCAAAAGCAAAAGCTTTGAAAGTGTATGTTGAGCCTTTAATCACCAAATCAAAAACAGATTCAACGCACTCACGCAGACAGGTGTTCAGCTATTTGCAGGACAAAGATGCGGTTATTCAGTTGTTTCGTGATGTAGCGGTGAAAGTAGCAGCACGCCCGGGTGGTTACACACGCATCATCAAAACAGGAAACCGTTTGGGTGATAATGCCGAAATGTGTTTAATTGAGTTGGTTGATTTCAATGAGATTTACACTGGCAGCGGTAAAGCTGAAGTGAAACCAAAAACTACTCGCAGAAGCCGTAAGCCAGCTGCTAAAAAAGCTGATGCAGCAGCAGAAGGAACAGCAACTGATGCTCCGGCAGCAGATGCTAAACCAAAAGCAAAAAAAGCAGCAGCTCCTAAAAAGAAGAAAGCTGACGAAGACGATAAAGCAGAGTAATCAACAAATGTTCAAAACTCTTGAAAAGGATAAAGCACAAAAAGCTTTATCCTTTTTTTATATTTGCCCGCGAATAACCCCATGAAATATATCCCTAAAAAAGAAGCCGTTCTCCTGCTTGAAGACGGCACTGTTTATAAAGGCAAAGCAGCTGGAAAAACAGGAACCACCACCGGTGAACTCTGCTTCAATACCGGTATGACAGGTTATCAGGAAATATTTACTGACCCCAGCTACTTCGGGCAAATTATGCTAAGCACCAATGTGCACATTGGTAATTATGGGGTGCATATCGCTGAAACGGAATCAGATCGCATGAAAATATCTGGGTTGGTATGTAAATACTTTTCAACGCAATATTCCCGTCCCGATGGTTATGCTTCGCTGGAAGAATATTTTGCTTTGCAGAATATGGTAGCTATTTCTGATGTGGATACACGCGCCATTGTTCGTCACATACGCGACAAAGGTGCTATGAATGCAATCATATCGTCTGAAAATACAGATATAGAATTTCTGAAAAAGGAATTGGCGAAAGTGCCTTCTATGGCTGGTTTAGAACTATCCTCAAAGGTAACCACCAAAGAAGCTTACACATCAGGAAATGAAGGAGCAGCCTTTCGTGTTGCAGTGTTGGATTTAGGCGTTAAAAAAAACATTGTGCGCTGCCTTGCCGATCGTGATTGCTATGTAAAAGTATTTCCGATGAATTCAACATTGAATGATTTATTGGAATTCTCTCCTGATGGATTTATGATTTCAAATGGTCCCGGTGATCCCGGAGTAATGCACGATACCGTTAAATTAGTTTCGGAAATTATTAATACAGGAATTCCTGTTTTCGGAATTTGTTTGGGACACCAGATTATTGCGGAATGTAACGGAGTGCGCACCTACAAAATGCACAACGGTCACCGCGGAATTAATCATCCTGTAAAAAATCTTATTACCGGAAAATGCGAGGTTACATCACAGAATCATGGGTTTGGAGTAGTGGAAGAAGATGTACGCAAAAATCCTGATTTAGAGGTAACACATATCAACCTGAATGATAATACCATTGAGGGAATTAGAATGAAAACTAAAAAAGTTTTCACGGTTCAGTACCACCCAGAGGCTTCACCAGGTCCGCACGATGCACGTTATCTGTTCGATGATTTTATCAGCAACATTAAAGAGTTTAAAACTTCAGAAGTAAATATTCAGAATTAATGAGCACAATAGCCAGCATAAAAGCCCGTCAGATTTTAGATTCAAGAGGAAATCCAACCATTGAGGTAGATGTAATGAGCGACAATGGAGTGATTGGCCGTGCTGCTGTACCTTCAGGTGCATCAACGGGGAAGCATGAAGCCGTTGAATTACGTGATGGCGACAAAAATGTTTACTTAGGAAAAGGCGTATTGAAAGCAGTTAATAATGTAAACACCACAATTAATTCTGCACTCAAAAGCATTGATATTTTTGACCAATCAGCTATTGACAAAAAAATGCTGGAACTGGATGGTACAGAAAATAAAGCTAACCTTGGAGCCAATGCACTATTAGGTGTTTCACTTGCTGCGGCACGCACAGCAGCACAATTGAAAGGTCAGCAGCTTTACCGTTATGTTGGTGGAGCAGATGCAAACCTATTGCCTATTCCATTGATGAATATTCTTAACGGAGGTTCTCATGCAGATAATAGTATAGACTTTCAGGAGTTTATGATTGTACCGGTAGGAGCAGAGCGTTTCAGTGATGCACTTCGCATGGGTGTTGAAGTTTTTCATCATCTGAAAAATGTTTTGAAATCTTCGAAACACTCAACCAACGTAGGTGACGAAGGTGGTTTTGCGCCTAACCTGAAATCTAATGAAGAAGCAATTAATGTGGTGTTGCAGGCCATTGAAAAAGCAGGCTACAAGCCCGGAGTAGATATTTTTATTGCTATGGATGCTGCAACATCTGAGTTTTATGATGCAGAAACCAAAATGTATCACTTTAAAAAATCAACCGGTGATAAATTAACTTCTTCAGAGATGGTGGGTTTCTGGAAAGACTGGTGTACTAAATACCCGATTATTTCTATTGAAGATGGTTTGGATGAAGACGATTGGAGTGGCTGGAAAGAACTGACAACAACACTTGGTGATAAAGTTCAATTAGTTGGTGATGATCTTTTTGTTACGAATGTAAAACGCCTGAAACGCGGTATTGACGAAGGAATTGCAAATTCCATCCTTGTGAAAGTAAACCAGATCGGAACCTTGACAGAAACAATTGACGCTGTGAAAATGGCAGATAAGAATGGATATACCTCAGTTATGAGTCATCGTTCAGGCGAAACAGAAGACACAACTATTGCCGACCTTGCTGTTGCACTGAAAACAGGACAAATTAAAACAGGTTCAGCCTCACGTAGCGACCGGATTGCAAAATACAATCAACTGTTGCGCATTGAGGAAGAATTGGGCGCCTCCGCTCGTTTTCTTGGAAAAGAGTTTAAGTTTTTGAAAGGGAGATAAATCCCTCTACAGCATTATCAATGCTAAAGCAATACCTGCAAGTATAGCTCCTGATTTAATCAGGTTGAAACGATGATTGTCCGTTGATTCGAATAAGATGGTGGTTGAAACGTGCAGGAAAATACCCACGACAATTGCCAACATTGCGTTATAAAATTCTGCAAGATTTTCAGTAAAAAAATTGCCGGCAATACTTCCTGCAATTAAGCCAAGAGGTGCTGTTATTGCAAACAATACAAGGTAAGCAATAGCCGTGTTTTTACTCAAGCCTGATTTGAGCAGCATAGTAACTAACACAAATGAAATAGGAATATTGTGCAGAATAATACCAATCAGTAAACTATTATTGGCGGGGTTAAAATCTTCTGAATTCAGGTTTGCTGCCAGCGGCATTCCTTCTAAAAAAGTGTGAATACAAAGCCCGGTAATAATAGCAAGTGGAAAAGCATTTTTCCCTTTATCGTGGTGATGAAAATGACCGTGTTCAATTCCTTCAGAAATAAATTCAAGAATAAGTTGCAGTACAAAACCGGCAAGAATAAAAACACCGATGTAATGATTGCCGCCTGAATAAATTTCGGGCAACAAATGCAGAACGCTTATGGATAGTAGGTAAGCGCCACTAAAAGAAAGAAAAATTTTGTTCAGTGTTTGCTTGAAATTTTGCAGAGAAATGACAGACAGACCGCTGATGATAACAGGAAGAAAAAGAAGTATGCAGGTGGATAACAGCATTTATTTGCGCACTGTAATTATTAGTCTGTTTGATGTTTCGGAATTAAACTCATTCAGCGAATAATCTCCCCACACGTTAATGATTTCAAAGCCCGTAGCAGCAAACCATTTTCGAAAATGTTCCGGTTGCAACAACTGTACTTTCTCCATAAAATGCTGCACTTTTTCGCCTGTGCGCACTTCAATGTCTTTAATGATGTAGCCATCTTTTATCTGGCGGCTGATATGGAATTCGGTATCATCTGCAGTAACAATTTCAGCTGCAATTAACTCGCGTTCAACTTTGGCAGCGTTAAAGAAATCAATTACAAAAGCACCGCCCGGTTTCAGTGAATCGTAAACTGATTGAAGTGTTTTAAGATTGTCGTTCTCATCATCAAAATATCCGAAGCTGGTAAACAGATTCAGAATGCAGTCATAGTAATTTGACCAGTATAATTCACGCATATCGTGAACAAAAAAAGCAAGTGTGGTGTTCTCCGCTTTTTTTGCAATGTTGATACTCTCTTCTGATAAATCAATTCCTGTGACATCGCATCCCAAGCTGTTTAGATGAATGGCGTGACGCCCTTTACCACAGGCAAGGTCAAGAATTTTTGCGCCTTTTTTAAGGTCTAATTTTTTTACAAGATTATCAATGAAAAACTGCGCTTCTTCTTCGTTGCGGTTTTTGTAAAGCAGATGGTAGAAAGGCGAATCGAACCAGGCTTCAAACCAGCAAGGTTCTTTGGCGGGCATTTCGTTTTCTTCCATGGCGACAAAAGTAGTCAAGAAATTGGCTTTACCGCAAAGACGCAAAGGCGCAAAGTTTTATTTTGCTTTTTTCTTTGCGCCTTTGCTGTTATTTTTATTTTGATAGGAAGTCCAGAATATATTTATTTACCAGTTCAGGATATTCGTTCTGCACCCAGTGGCTGCATTTGGGTATGTATTTTATTTCAAACGGTGCGCTGAAATATTTGTCCAAATCATAGGTTAATTCTTTGCCAAGTGCTTTGTCGTTTTCGCCCCAAATAATCAGGGTTGGAACAGATACAGGCTTTTTCTCTTTTTTGTTGTCTCCTTTCCAGCTGCGGAAAGCCGCACGGTACCAGTTCAGCCCTCCGCGCATGGCTCCTTTTTTACTAAATGCTTTTACATATTCTGCAATAACATCATCCGGAAATTGCGCTTTGTTATATGCCCATCCGCGAAATGATTTTGTAAGTGTTTTGCGCAGTGTAAGTTTCATAAACAACTCGGGCAGCAAAGGAAGTTGAAAGAAAAACATATAGCCGCTTCGCTTGCGTTGTTTTGGATTGGTCATCAGGTGTTTTTTCATCACCGAGGGGTGTGGCGAATTGAGGATGATGAGTTTATTCAGCTTTTCGGGATAATTCATTCCCAATTCGTAACCAACGGCACCGCCCCAGTCGTGGGCAATTACAGTTGCTTTTTTGTGACCTGTTTTTTCAATCAGTTCAACAATGTCTTTGGTAACGGTTTCTATTTTGTATTCGTTAACGCTTGCCGGTTTATCTGATTCATTAAACCCACGCTGGTCGGGCGCTACCACATGAAAGTGTTTTGCCAGCTCGGGAATTTGTTTGCGCCACGAATACCAGAATTCGGGCCAGCCATGAAGAAGAATTACAAGCTCACCTTTACCTTGTTCTACATAGTGCAGGCGTATGCCGTTTACATCCGTAAATTTGTGTTGTAGTGTTTCAGTCATTGGATAAATAGTTGACTACAAATAAAGCAAAGAATTTCTGATTAGTTTTGCGGCACCAAAATAAACCTATGTCCGATATTTTTACCACCACCGCATTAGTCAGCCTGCTTACACTTACTTTCCTTGAAATAGTTTTGGGGATTGACAACATTATTTTCATTTCCATTGTTGCCGGAAAGCTTCCAAAGAACAAACAAAAACGTGCGCGTACTGTAGGTCTTATTCTTGCCCTGATTATGCGCGTGGGTTTGCTTGCCGGCATTTCATGGCTTGCAAGTGCAAGCGAAGCATTATTTACGCTGCCTTTCAGTTTTCTTTCTCAGGAAGCCAATGAAATCAGTATCCGCGATTTGATTTTGTTTATTGGCGGTTTGTTTCTGATGACCAAAAGCACAACTGAAATACACACAAAAATTGAAGGTGAAAAAGAAAAAGCAGCTAAGAATGCAAAGTTGCTTACCCTTAATATGGCGGTGGCACAAATTGTAGTGCTGGATGTTGTATTTTCATTTGATTCTATTTTAACTGCGGTGGGCTTAACACAGCATCTGGAGATTATGATTGCGGCAGTAATTATTGCAATGCTCATTATGCTGGCATTCTCTGAAAAGGTGAGCAATTTTGTAAATGACCATCCTACAGTTAAAATGCTGGCACTATCATTTTTGCTGATGATTGGTATGCTGCTGGTGTTGGATGCTTTTGCTGTAGAAGTACCCAAAGGTTATGTGTATTTCTCCATCGCGTTCTCGCTGTTTGTTGAGATGCTGAACCTAAGGATGCGTAAAAAAGCAACAAAGTAAATGTTTCGCGCAAAGGCGCAAAAGCGCAAAGAACTATTCAAAAAATACTTTGTGTTCTTAGTGTCTTTGCGAGCTATACTTTTTCTTTCTTTTATAATGGTTGCGTGCACTAACAGCGAGCATCCAACCTTTACCAACCGCATAGCTCCAATCATTTATAAAAATTGCACACCTTGCCACCGTACAGGCGAGGCAGGAGGTTACTCATTCGTTACTTACGAAGAGATTTCAAAACATGCCGATCTTATTGCTGCTGTAACCAAAGATGGCTATATGCCGCCCTGGCCTGCCGATACAGCGTATTCCCGTTTTTGTGATGAGTTTGTTTTAACACAAAGCGAACTGGAAGCTTTGCAGATTTGGGCAAAAAGCGGAGCGCCCATTGGTGATGAAAATAACATTCCAAAACCGCATGATTTTTTTGTGGATTCAATTCACGAAAAACCTGACCTGGTTTTAAAAATGACTGAATCGTTTTTTATCAAAGGCGATAATTCCGACAAGTTTATGATTGCAAAACTGCCTTACGATATTGCGAATGATACCTTCATTCGCGCCATAGAGTTTGTGCCCGACAACCGCAAGTTGTTGCATCACATGAATGGGCACTTGGTTTCGTATCCAGAAGGCAAAAAGAAAAATGTTGCAGAAGGGCAACACTTAGTTGAAATGAACATGGATACTGATCAGGTTGTGATATATAAACAACTCGGGTTGCAGAACGATGACGTTACTTTCCCAACACTTACACCTTCTGTTATTAATTACCTGCCGGGCGTTATCAGTACCGTTTATCCCGAAGGCATTGGCGGTTACCGCATGAGTAAAAAAGGAGCTTTCCTTTTAAAAGATTTGCACTACGGGCCAACACCTGTAAATGATTCAGACCAAAGCGTTATCAATGTTTATTTTGGTAACAAACCACCTAAACGCCCCACAAACGAATTGATATTGGGTACACTTGGTGTTTCTGAAGTTGTTCCGCCTCTTCAAATTCCACCTAATGAAGTAAAATCATTTTCAACCGAAATAACTACAACAGAAAAAATTTCCTTGCTTACCGTAAATCCGCACTTGCACTTGTTGGGCAAGTCTTTTAAAGCCTATGCCGTAAAGCCAAATGGCGATACCATTCCGCTTGTTAGAATAAATAAATGGGATTTCCGTTGGCAGTATTTTTATACCTATAAAAAGCCGGTTGTTATTCCCAAAGGTTCGCGTATACGAGCCGAAGCAATGTTTGATAACACAACTGCAAATCCCAATAATCCTTTTTCTCCGCCACGCCAGGTGGGTGAGCGCAATACCAGCATGCGCACTACGGATGAAATGTTTCAGTTTATTATTACTTTTTTGCCTTACAGAAAAGGAGATGAGAACATAAGTCTTGAGCCTTAAACTGGAATTAGACTTGTATAAAATAGCCGAAACATTTTTCCCTCCCTGTTGTTTTCGTGTCTAAATTTACCGGCAAATAATAAAACTATATTCGCAGTCGGTTAAAAAATTAATAAGTCACAAATTTCTAAATCACAAACATTATGGATAGTATAGGTGATATAATATATGTAATTGCAATTGTAGGCTACATTATTTACAGTTTTGTTTCGGGTGCAAAAAAGCAAAAGGCAAAACGTAAAACAGTTGATGAAACAACTACCCGTCCGGATGCGGAGCCAGACATCAGAAAAATGTTGGAAGAGATGCTTGGCAAAACTGAACAGGAAAAACCTGAGCCTGCACCTGTTTATGAAACGCGTAAGCCAACCATACAACCTGTTTACGAAACACAGGAAGGACAAAGTCAGGAAGGTAAAGCTATGAACCCGGTTGACAATTATGAATTCGGGAAATATAAAACTTTGGAAGATGAGGTTGCCGATGAAGAAGCGGTGGCATCTCAATACGAACAGTTTAACTCTCTAAACTATTCAGAGCAAACCGCTGCACACAGCATTGCAGAAAAAGAAGGAAACAAGGAAGTTGTAGCTAGTGTTGAGGAGAAAGAAATAGTTCCATTTTTTAAAGATTTTGATATTGAAAAGGCCATTATTTACAGCGAGATATTAAAGCGCCCTGCATGGGCTGTGTAAGGCACTTTAACATTTGTTAACAAAAATTTCACAAATTTTGGCTTTGAAATCTAAAAAACATACTTTTAGCCCCCCTAAAAAAACGGATTAATCCACAATAAAATAATACAGGCACATGCAGAAAAAATTACTTTCATTGGCGTTGACCTTCCTCGTTTTCGGTTTTGCAGCAACTGCTCAAATCGGCACAGGAACTCTAAAAGGTAAAGTTACAGACGATAAAGGAGAACCTCTTCCGTTCGCTAACGTGGTGGTTGAACTTAACGGAACCCTGGTTACCGGAACCCTTACCGATTTTGACGGTAATTACACTATTAAACCAATTTCTCCGGGAAGGTTTACTGTAAAAGCTTCAATGGTAGGTTATTCAACTTCACAGATAAATAATGTGCAGGTAACTGACAGTAAAATCACATTTCAGGATTTTAAAATAGCTCAGGGTATTCAATTAGGAACTGCAACTGTTACTGAATATGAAGTTCCACTTATTAAGCAGGATGGTGGTTCTGAAACTACCATTACAGCAGAGGATATTGTAAAAATGCCGGGAAGAACAGCCGAATCTGTTGCCACAACAGTTGCCGGTGTTTATTCTCAAGACGGTGAGGTAGGAAGTATCCGAGGTTCGCGAGGTGAATCAACCGATACTTATATTGATGGTGTTCGTGTGCGTGGCTCTTCTGCCATTCCGCAGTCGGCAATTGAGCAGGTAACCGTTGTAACAGGGGGTTTGCCGGCACAGTTTGGTGATGCAACAGGTGGTGTAATCTCTATTACAACTAAAGGTCCTTCACGTCAGTTTTACGGTGGCGCAGAATTGGTAACCTCACAATACCTTGATAATTTCGGTTATAATCTGGGAGCCTTAAATCTTTCCGGTCCACTGATTATGGTTAAAGATAAAGCAAACGAAGGTCAAAAAAAGCCTTTGTTTGGTTTCTTCCTTTCAGCTGAAGGAACTTATGTTAAAGATCCGGATCCATCTGCAATTGGAATTTATAAAACTAAAGATGAAGTGCTTAAATACCTGGAAGAAAATCCAATTCGTCCTTCAGGTTTAACCACAGGAGGTTCATACCAAAATTCAGCATTTATTCATCAAGACGACCATCTTCAGAAAATTACTGCCCGCCAGAATGTTGCCCGCAAGGATCTTAACCTTTCCGGTAAAATTGATTTGAGTACTTCAGGAACTACCAATCTTACTTTCGGTGGTTCAATGGCGCTGAATGAGAGTAAAATTTATGATTACGGAAATGCGTTATTTAATACTGTAAATAATGGTCAGGTAATTAACAATACCGTTCGCGCTTTCGGAAGATTTACTCAACGTTTTAACTCAAAAGAGCCTAAAGAAGGCAAAAAGAGTGGCGGAATTAGTAATGCGTACTACACTATTCAGGTGGATTATACAAAAGTATTACAAACAGCTCAGGATCCGGACCATAAAGACAATCTGTTTAATTACGGATATGTAGGTAAATTTAAAACCTATACCGTTCCAACTTATGGTTTTGGAATTGATACAACAACCGGTTTGTTCGGTCGTGTTCTAAACGGATTTGCTGACACACTGGTTGAGTTTACTCCATCAGATATTAATCCTACAACTGCGGCCTATACTACTCAGTTTTATTCCCAAAATCCTGATGCGGAAGACAACTACGAAAACCTTTTTCAAATTCAGAACAAAGGTGGTTTGTTGAATGGTCAATCACCCGGAAGTGTTTATGGTTTATGGAACAATACTGGTTCACAGTATAATGGATATTCAAAAACAGATAATACATCGTTAAGGGTAACTGCACTTGGTTCCGTAGATTTAAAGAACCACGCCTTTACTCTTGGCTTTGAATATGAGCAAAGAACCGATCGTTTTGTTGGTTATTCTCCGGTTGGATTATGGACATTAGCAAGGCAGTTAACCAATTTCCATATATCTGAGGTTGATGTTACAAATCCACAACCTGTTTTTGTAGATGGGGTATTTCAGGATACTGTTAATTATCCGCGTTTTTACAATGCAGCTGATCAGGCTTTCTTTGATTATAACCTGCGTCAGTCGTTGGGATTACAAACAAACGGACTTGATTATGTTGATTTAGACAGCTATGACCCAAGCCAGCTTAATATCAATTTCTTCAGCGCTGATGAGTTGCTTAACAACGGTAACAATTATGTGTCATATTATGGTTTTGACCATACCGGAAAAAAACTTACCGGCAATCCTAGTTTTGATGACTTTTTTACTGCAAAAGATGAATTTGGAAATTTTAAAAGAGAAATAGCTCCTTTTCAGCCTACTTATCTTGCAGGTTATATTCAGGATAAATTTGCTTTTAAAGACCTTATTTTTAACGTAGGTGTGCGTGTTGACCGTTACGATGCCAACCAAAAAGTGCTGAAAGATCCGTTCTCCTTATTTGAAACTATTAAAGCAGGAGAAGTTACACAGCTTGGAGGAAATGATGTTTCACATCCTTCAAACATCGGTGATGATTATGTGGTTTATGTAAATGACATCAACAGCCCAACAGCTATTGTCGGATACCGCAATGAAAGAACATGGTACAATGCTGAAGGTGTGGAGATTTCTGACCCTACTGTTTTAAGAACCGGAAGTGGAATTGCTCCTTATTTAGTTGACCCTTCTGATAATATTGTAAGTTCAAAAGCATTTAAAGATTACCAGCCGCAGACCAACATAATGCCACGTATTTCTTTCTCGTTTCCAATTTCGGAAGATGCATTGTTTTTTGCTCACTACGATGTGTTGACCAAACGTCCGGTTGGTGGGAACAGACTTGATCCTACTGATTACCTGTTTATCGAAAACCGTTCATCTTCAGTTTTGAATAACCCTGACCTTAAGCCGGAAAAAACGATTGATTATGAATTGGGTTTTCAGCAAAAGCTAAACAGCAATTCAGCAATTAAATTCTCTGCATTTTACAGAGAATTAAGAAATCTGATTCAGACTACCAGAATTCTGGAAGCTTATCCAAGAACCTATAATACATATGGTAACCTTGACTTTGGAACTGTAAAAGGACTTTCGTTGAGTTATGACTTACGCAGAACCGGAAACATCTGGATGCGCGCCAGCTACACGTTACAGTTTGCTGACGGAACAGGCTCCAATGCTACAACAGGACTTAATCTTGTAAATTCAGGTTTTGGAAACCTTAGAACTATTCAACCTTTGAATTTTGACCAACGCCATAATATTGTTGTTACTCTTGACTACCGTTTTAAATCAGGGAAAGATTACAACGGGCCAGTATTGTTTAAACAACAAATTTTCGCAAACACAGGTTTAAATATTATTGCCCGTGCAGGTTCAGGAACACCATACACCCGTGCTATTCTTCCTTCTTTTGGTGGAGGTGGAACAAGGGTTGATGGATCATTAAACGGTTCACGTTTGCCATGGCAATTTAAAATTGATGCACGTTTAGATAAAGATATCCCTCTTAACTTCGGTAAAAAAGAAGGGAAAAGAAAACCTGCAAACCTTACTGTTTACTTACAGGTTCAAAACATTCTTAATACCAAAAATATTATCAATGTTTATCGTAAGACAGGAAACCCTAATGATGATGGATATCTTGCCGCAGCTCAGTTCCAGAATAATATTGCTTCACAAAATGACGAACAGAGTTTCCGCGATTTGTATGCAGTTGCCATTAACAATCCTGATAATTACAGTCAGCCACGCAGAATAAGATTAGGACTAATGTTTAGCTTCTGATTACATAAAACAGAAGACATAATATAGAATAATTAAATAGTACTACAATGATTAAAAAAGCAAATTCAATCGTTATTAATGCAGTCCCGATAGCTATCGGGATAGCGTTTATGTTTTTGTTCAGTAATGCCTTTGCTGATAAAACACATGGTGTAAATGATAATAGCGGTAAAACCAGTTCACCGCAATCTGTTTCTGCAGGATGTGTTCCTCCTTCATCAGGTTTAGAGTTGGCTATAAATAACGTAAAAACTGTTATTTATGCAGGTGCTGACAAATGGTGGGATTTGATTGGTAATGCACGTTACGAAGTTCCGAAAGGTTCAGGAAAACATTCACTTTATACAGGTTCACTTTGGATGGGTGGTGTTGACGTAAACAGTCAGTTAAAAGTAGCAGCTATACGTTTCCGTCAGGTGGGTAACGATTTTTGGCCAGGTCCGCTTACTACCGATGGAGCAGCCTCTATTGAAGCTGATGTTTGTGCAAAATATGACAAGTTTTTTAAAATTACACGAGCAGAAGTAGATGAATTTGTGGGCTGGTATAGCTTAATGAGCGACCCTGCTCTGCAGGCAGAATTGTTTCCCGGCTATACTATTCCGGCTTCTATTTTAAACTGGCCTGCACATGGTGATGTAACGCTTGGTCAGGATTATTACTTAGCTCCGTTTTATGATTCTGACGGAAGCGGTGACTATAACCCTGAAACAGGTGGTGATTATCCTAAATACGATTTAACCGGAGATGTTGACTGCCGCACAACACGTGATATAAGATTGTTTGGTGATGAAACTTTGTGGTGGGTTTTTAACGATAAAGGAAATATCCACACCGAAACAGGTGCTGATGCAATTGGTATGGAAATCCGTTCACAGGCATTTGCTTTTGCCACCAACGATGAGATTAATAACATGACCTTTTACAACTACGAGTTGATTAACCGTGGTTCATTTACACTAACCAACACCTATTTTGCACAATGGGTTGATCCGGATTTAGGTTTTGCTACTGATGACTTTGTTGGTTGTGACGTAGCCCGTGGATTAGGGTATTGCTATAATGGACTTGCGGTAGATGGTTCAGGAGGGCCACAGCAATATGGAGCTAACCCGCCTGCAGTTGGTATTGACTTTTTTGAAGGCCCTTATCAGGATGACGATGGTATTGATAATGCTAAAGGAATTGGACCAAACGAAGCATTGAATGGCTTGGGATATGGTGATGGTGTTATTGATAATGAGCGTTTTGGAATGAGACGGTTTATTTATCACAACAATGCAGGTGGTGGTGGTAATCCGGCTCAAACAGATCCTTCAACAGGAACTGATCACTATAATTATCTGCGTGGTATCTGGTTAGATAATACTGTAATGTGCTATGGTGGAAGCGGACATCCTTCAGGCGGAGGAAATTCAAGTGTTCCTGCACAATTTATGTTCCCGGGTGATACTGACCCATTAGGTTGGGGAACAAATGGAAACGTGCAGGCTTCCTGGACAGAAGAAACTGCTGGAAACGTTCCTTATGACAGACGTTTTATGCAATCAGCAGGACCTTTTACACTTGAAGCTGGAGCCGTTAACGATATTACAGTTGGAGCAGTTTGGGCACGTGCAACTTCCGGTGGAGCTTTTGCTTCCGTTGAAAAACTAAGATTGGCAGATGATAAAGCACAGGCATTGTTCTTAAACTGCTTTAAAGTTTTGAACGGACCTGATGCACCGGATGTATCAATTATTGAATTGGACAGAGAATTGATTTTAGCAATTTCTAACAGATCAACTTCAAATAACTACAACGAAGGATACGAAGAAATAGACCCATTCATCATCAGCCCTCCGGGAGAAAGTTATGATTCAATATTTAGATTTGAAGGTTACCAGATTTTTCAGGTATTAGATGCAACGGTTAGTGTGGCTGATTTGAAAGATCCTGATAAAGCACGTTTAGTAGCGCAATGCGATGTTGAAAATGCTGATACACTAGGAAACCCTATTGCACAGTTGGTAAACTTTGAATTTTCTGATGACCTGAGTGCTAATATTCCTACTGAAGAAGTAAACGGTGAAAACAAAGGTATCCGTCACACATTTCAGATTTTGAATGACGAATTTGCAGCAGGCGACAGACGTTTGGTAAATCATAAAAAATACTACTACATAGCTATTGCCTACGCTTATAATAATTACAAAGATTATGACCAAAGCGACCCCTTGCAATTAGATGGTCAGAAAAAACCATACAAAGCAGGTCGTAAAAGCGTAACAGGTGCTATTAAAGTAAACACCGGAATTCCTCACATTAATTCACCCGAAGATGGTGGAACAATTCTTAACTCAGTATACGGAACAGGACCAAAACTGAAAAGAATTGAAGGAACAGGAAATGGCGGAAACGCAGCTGATTTTACTACTGAAACCGTTGCCGAAATTCTTGCAAATGGCAGAGCAGAAAACCCTGTTTACCAAAATGGAAGAGGACCTGTGGATATTAAAATTTACAATCCTTTGAATGTTCCGAATGCAAACTTTACTTTCAAAATGTTGGATACAACAGGCGGAACATTGGATGATGCATATTGGTCATTGAAAAATGATGATAGTGGTGAAGAATTCTTTGCAACATCAACAATAGCAAACGACAATGAACAACTTATTTCTGATTGGGGAATGTCGTTAACAGTTAAGCAGGCTCTTGAGCCGGACGATGATGAAGCTAACGGAAGTGAATACATCGAATCTTCGGTAACGTTTGCCAACAACAGAGAAATCTGGTTGAGTTCAGTAACAGATGCTGATGGTGCTAGTGCTTTCAACTGGATTCGTTCAGGAAGTACTTCAGATGATGCAAATCCGGAGAATAATGACTACGGAGATGCCGGTCAAACCTATGAGCAAGTATTAGGTGGAACATGGGCACCCTATAAATTGGCTTCGCAAGAAGATGGTTTTGCATCACCAACCTGGAAGAAATTTAAGGTGTTAAATAGTTTGAATAATCTTCATAGCGTTGATGTTGTTCTCACTGCCGACAAAACAAAATGGACTCGTTGTCCTGTTATTGAAGTTGCAGACGATGGACTTCCTACAATAGCCGGTGCACGTAAAATGGATTTGAGACAAAGCCCTTCGGTTGATCAGGATGGAAATCCTGACGGGTCAGGAACATTGGGTATGGGATGGTTTCCGGGTTATGCAGTAAATATTGAAACAGGTGAACGATTAAATGTCATTTTTGGCGAAAACTCTTTCCTTGCTCAGGACAGAGGCACAGATATGATATGGAATCCAACATCTCACACAAGAGATTTTCTGAATACTTATTTTGGTGGCGGACATTATATCTACATCATGGGACACAGCGGTGATACCGGAAACGATTCGCCAGCTTATGATGAAGGTGCATGGATTTACCAGCGTTTGAGCAGTAATAACTATACACCAAGTGATATTGACAAGCGTAATGTTTACAAAGATGTGATGTGGGTAAACATGCCGCTGGGGGTGGATAATAAAGCATTGCTTGCTACTGATGTTACTTATAAAATACGTGTAACACGTCCTTACAGAAAAGGATTTAATAATGCAACATGGGAATCAGGCAGTCCGCAAAACGGAAACCTTCCGATGTACACATTCAGCACAGGCGACCTGTTTACCGTGAATGATGATTTGACAACTGCAACAGATGCACTGGACTTAATCAATGTAGTTCCTAATCCGTATTATGCATATTCAGGTTATGAGGCCAACCAGTTGCAGACAACAGTTAAAATTACAAACCTGCCGCAAAAATGTGTGGTATCAATTTATACAGTTAACGGTACACTCATCAGACAATTCAAAAAAGATGAACCAAAAACTTCCATTGATTGGGACTTGAAAAACACTACAGGAATTCCAATTGCAGGAGGCGTTTACCTTATTCATGTAAATGTTGACGGAGTGGGAGAGAAGGTGATTAAATTCTTCGGAGCATTGCGCCCTGTCGATCTTGACTCATTCTAATTTATTAAGAAAATAAATAATTCGCAGATGAAAAATAAATTCAAAGTATTTGGTGCAGCGGCTCTTTCAGCAGTAATGCTTTTAGGCTCAGCCACACTGTATGCAGGAAACGAAGACCGTGCCGGGCAGGCAGGTGCCACTGAGTTACTCATCAATCCCTGGGCACGCAGTTCGGGTTGGGGTGGAGCTAACTCAGCTTCTATGCAAGGTCTGGAAGCTATGTATATGAACGTTGCCGGAGTTTCGTTTACCAAAAGAACAGAAGTGATGTTTGCACACACTCGTTGGTTGGTGGGAAGCGGAACAAGCATCAACTCATTTGGTTTAACCCAAAAAATAGGTGAAGCCGGTGTACTTGGTTTAGGAATTATGTCAATGGGTTTTGGTGATATTTCTGTTACTACAGTTGACCAGCCCGAAGGAACAGGCAGTTTCTTTTCACCGCGTTACATGAACATTGGTTTGTCGTATGCAAAAACATTTTCAAACAGTATTCACGGTGGTATTTCGGTTAAAGTTATTTCTCAGTCAATTGCAAACGCAACTGCTCAGGGTTTTGCTTTTGATGCCGGGATTCAATATGTAACACGTTTGGGCAAAAAAGATAATCCGCTTACAAAAGACAATCTGGCTTTTGGTATTGCGTTGCGTAATGTTGGTCCACCCATGAGTTTTTCAGGTGACGGATTTTCGGTGCGAGGATTGGTTTCATCAACAGGAACGAGTTTAACATTGGAACAACGTTCAGCTAAATTTGAAATGCCTTCGTTGCTGAATATCGGTATTACGTATCACTGGCGCATGGCAGAAGCACACCGTATAAGTTTTGCAGGAACATTTACATCCAACTCTTTTTCTAAAGATCAGTTTCGCGGAGGTTTAGAATATGGTTTTAAGCAATACCTTGCATTGCGTGGTGGTTATGTATATGAAAAAGGTCAGGGAAACGCAGAAACCAGCACTACAGCTTTCACCGGACCTTGCGCAGGTGCAACACTGGAACTTCCTTTTGGAAAAGAAAAGAAAGGCTCTTTCGCGGTTGATTATTCATGGACAGCTTCAAACCCTTTTCAAGGCAATCACAGCATTGGCGTTCGCATAGCACTGTAAATAATAGTTCTATATTTGTATCAAAGAATCCCGTCAAGCGGGATTCTTTGTTTTTTAATCACCATCACTAAATACGTTACCCATGTCAACAGGAAATTATTTTACTCAGGAAGGATTAGATAAGTTGAAAGTAGAATTGAATCAACTTGTTTCGGTTGAGCGCCCAAGTATTTCAAGACAAATTGCCGAGGCGCGGGACAAAGGAGATTTATCTGAGAACGCTGAATACGATGCTGCCAAAGAAGCACAGGGTTTGCTGGAATTAAGAATTTCAAAACTGGAGGATGTGGTTCGTCATGCCAAGTTAATTGATGAATCTAAATTAGATAATTCTAAAGTGCTTATTCTTTCAAAAGTAAAGATGAAGAATGGCAAAACAGGAAGCATTGTAACGTATACACTTGTTCCGGAAAATGAGGCTGATCTTAAATCAGGAAAAATATCTATTGATTCTCCCATATCAAAAGGCTTGCTTGGAAAAAGCGTTGGCGATAAAGCGGAGATAAAAGTTCCTTCCGGCATTATGGAATTTGAAATACTTGAAATCTCCAGATAATGGCCACCATTTTTCACGCATAGTTGCAGGTGAAATACCCTGTTACAAAATAGCTGAAACAGAAGACTATCTTGCTTTTCTTGATATTAACCCGCTTGCGGTTGGTCATACCTTGGTTATTCCCAAAAAAGAAGTGGATTATATTTTTGATATAGATAATGAGTTGTATGCCGGCCTAATGCTGTTCTCAAAAAAAGTAGCTGCAGCGGTGGAGAAAGCCATTCCCTGCCAGCGCATAGGTGTTGCCGTTATTGGTTTAGAAGTACCGCATGCTCATGTTCATCTTATTCCGCTCAGGCATGTAAGTGATATAAATTTCTCACGCCCCAAGTTGCAGCTATCTGCTGAGGAATTGAAGGCTACTGCTGAGAAAATTAGGGCAGAGTTTTAAGAAATAAAAAGCCCCGCGAATTTCGCGGGGCTTCTTTATTTTACAGTCGGGCAATTCTGATTTATTTCTCCGTCAAACGCGTAAAATAATTTACAAACCCCATCATCTCACCCAGGTTTGAGATTTTTATTTTGCCCATCATCACCGCCATTTGCGGGTTGGTGCGGCCAAGCTCTACATCCTCATAGTCCACCGCTTTTGCGCGTACTATGCATTTGGCTTCACCGTTCAGTCCGTCTTCAACGGTGCAAATACCGTCTACTACAATAGCCGTAAAATGTCCGCCTGTTTCGCCTTCAATCTCGAAGTGGAAACGGGTATTTACGCCCACTGCTTTGTCGGCTTTAAAACGTTCAGGTAATGATTTAATAATTTCTGATGCTTTCTCCATGTTGTTTGATTTTTGATTGTTATTGGAATTGTTTGAGTTGTTTAAAGAGTTTGAATTGTTTGTGGTTTGTGGTTGGCTGCTAACTTCGGACTTTGAACTTTGAACTTTGGACTTGCTGCTCCCGTAAGCCGACTTATACTGCACATCATCAATCACAATCTTGGCAAGAATTTCTTTCATGATTTCCGAGGTGCCGCCCACAATGGTTCCCACCCGTGCATCGCGATACATACGTGCAATGGTATATTCTTCCATGTATCCGTAGCCGCCAAAACATTGCAGACATTCGTCAGCCACTTTTTTGCCCAGTTCGGTGGCAAGCAGTTTTATCATGCTGCATTCTTTTACCGCCATTTCGCCTTTGCTGAAAAGCCATGCCGCCTGATAAACCAATTGGCGTGCAGCTTCTATCTCCGTGGCAAGGTCAACTAATTTGTGGCGCAGCACCTGGAATTTTTTAATCGGGCGGCCAAATGCTTCGCGCTCGGCAATGTATTTTAAAGTTATTTCTAAACAATGTTGTGCGCCTGCAACACCACCAATTCCTGCTACCAGTCTTTCCAACTGGAAGCTCTCCATGATGTAATAAAAGCCTTTGTTTTCTTCTCCAATAATATTAGAGGCGGGAACACGCACATTATCAAAAAACAGTTCGGCAGTATCACTGCTGTGCCAGCCCATTTTTTTGAGTTTGTTGGTTTTAAACCCCGGAATATTTTGGTCAACCATAATCAGGCTAATGCCGCTCATTCCCTGTTCCGGTGCGGTTTTGCAGGCAAGCGTTACAAAGTCGCCATAAAAACCGTTGGTGATAAATGTTTTTGAACCGTTGATGATGTATTCATCGCCCACACGCACAGCAGTAGTTTTAATTGCCGCCACATCCGAACCTGCGTTGGGTTCTGAAATAGCCAATGAGCCCCAAGCTTCACCACTGATGGCTTTTGGTAAATATTTTTTCTTCAGTTCTGCGCTTCCTGCTTTCAGTAAATGCGCTGTGGCCATGTATTGATGCACACCGTGTGCAGCTGCAAAGCCTCCCATAGTGCTGCGTGCAGTTTCTTCCAAAAGAACTACCGTATTAAAAAAATCAGCATTGGTTCCTCCGTATTCTTCCGGAAAATTAATTCCTAGAAAACCCAGATCGCCCATCCGTTTCCAGATGGCTTTATCTATCTCTTGTTTTTCTTCCCATTCGTTGGCGCGCGGCACCACTTCAGTTTCTATAAACTGGCGCACGCTTTGTCGAAAAAGCTCGTGTTCTTCGGTGAAATAAATTGAAGCCAATTTTTAGCTGGGATTTATGGTTTTTAAAGTTGCCACAGATTCACAGATTTGAAATTCGTTTGTATTCTGTTTTAATCTGTGAATCTGTGGCATATTTATCTTTTTTGAGATTACTCTCCAAGAACTGCCTTCACCACTTTGTAATCAATGGCGTTGGCAAGTTTTACCAAAATATCTTTGCTCTCGATATTATTACCTTCTACTTTTATAACACCTGCACCGGCAATAACGGTAACACTTCCGTTTTTGCGGTTGGTGTCAAATTTTTCAAGCGCACGGTATTCCGCAACTTTTATGGGCGAAGATTTTTGTCCTTCCATTCCCGGCATTGAGTTGGCAGGCATAGGATTCTCGCTGTTGGCATTTGCATGTGCCGAAGCTACTTCATTTGCCCACATGGTATTATTAGTAATGGTAACGGTTATGGAAGGGTCGCTAAAACCACCCGGCATTCCCGCCATTTGCGCAGGAGGCACCATTCCTGCAGACGGTGCAGCACCTGTTGAAGCAGCACCGAGAGTTGTTGCATTAGCAGCAGGTTCAGGCTTTTTCAGAGCAGGATTACTGTAGGTGCGCGTAGAACTTACTTCACCCTGTCCCATTGGCATTGGCATTCCCATTCCTGCACCACGTTCGGCAGGTGGATTTTGATTCCATCCGTCAATTGTTTTTGGCATGGCTACCACTAATTGATTGGTGAAAAGTTTCACTGTTTCTTCTTTTGCTTTTGCAATAGATACAAGGGCATCCTGATATTTCTTTGCTTTCAGGTTTTCGGTTGCTTTAGCAAGATTTTTTTCTGCTTCAGCGCTTTCACTTGTTTGTGAAAATGATGCATTGTAGATAAAAAACAACGATGCAATAAGAACTATTTTTTTCATGATTATTTTGTTTTAAAACTTTAAGGGCAGCGAAGATAAGGTTTTCACCAAAAATCTGCGATATATTTTACTTTTGCCACTTAATATAGAAGGAAAATGATTGCCACAGATTCACAGATTAAGACAGATATAACTAATCTGTGAATCTCTGGCAAACTTAAAAAATAATTAACAATGGAATATTCGGAAAAGGAATATCCTCTTCAAAAAGAGAGTTATCGAATAATCGGGATATGCATGGAGGTTCACAGGATACTTGGTAAAGGCTTATTAGAAGTGGTTTACAAAGATGCGATTGAGTATGAATTTAAATCACAAGGCATTCCTTATGAACGCGAAAAGAAATATGAAGTTGAATACAAGGGAGTAATTTTGCCGCATCATTTTTTTGCTGACTTTGTTGTTTGTGATTCAATTATTTTAGAAGTGAAAGCTCAGAAAGTAATAATTGATGAACATTATAGTTGGGTAATAAACTATTTAGCAATATCTGATTGTGATTTGGGTTTAATCGTCAACTTTGGCGAAAACTCATTGGTAACCAAAAGAGTTATTCTCTAATCTGTGGATCTGTGGCAATGCTAATAATGCCCTATTCTGTTTCAAATAAAAATCTGTGAATCTGTGGCAACTTTAACCCAACTATGACAAACGAACAAATTATTTCAAAAGCAAAACAGTGGCTTAATCCTGTATATGATGAGGAAACACGCAATCGTGTCCAATATCTGATTGATAATGACCTAAAGGAATTAGACGAGTGCTTCTATCGCGACCTTGAATTCGGAACAGGCGGTTTGCGCGGCATCATGGGTGTCGGCACCAACCGCATGAATATTTATACGGTGGCAATGGCTACACAAGGCTTGTGCAATTACCTGAAAAAAACATACCCCGGTGAATTGTTGAAAGCTGCCATAGCTTATGATTCGCGAAATAACAGCGCTTTGTTTGCCCGCAAAACGGCTGAGATATTTTCTGCAAATGGATTTATGGTTTATTTGTTTGAAGAGTTGCGCCCTACACCACAGTTGTCTTTTGCCATCAGGCATTATGGTTGTCACACAGGTGTGGTGGTTACCGCCTCGCACAATCCCAAAGAATACAACGGCTACAAGGTTTACTGGAATGATGGCGGACAATTAGTTGCGCCTCACGATAAAAATATAATCGCTGAAGTGCAAGCTATCAAAGGAATTGAAGATGTGAACTTTGATGCAGTCGAGAAAATTATTCTCACCGTGAAAGATGATATCGATAAAGCCTACATTGAAAAGATGAAACTGCTTTCTCTTTCACCGGAAGCAATTCAGAGACAAAGCAATTTAAAAATAGTCTACACCTCACTTCACGGAACAGGAATTACACTTGCTCCGCGTTTGCTGAAAGAATATGGTTTTACTAATGTGATGACAGTTGCTGAACAGGATAAGCCCGATGGAAATTTCCCCACCGTTCATTCGCCTAACCCCGAAGAACCAGCAGCACTTGCGTTAGCGTTGAAAAAAGCCGAAGCAGAAGATGCTGATTTGGTAATGGGAACTGATCCCGATAGCGACCGTGTAGGAATTGCCGTAAAAGATAACAACGACAAGTTTATTTTACTCAACGGAAATCAAACGGGTTCATTGTTGGTTTATTATTTACTCCGCAGATGGAGTGAGCTTGGTAAACTTGACGGCAAGCAGTTTGTTGCCAAAACCATCGTTACCACTTCACTGATTGAAAAAATTGCAGACACTTATAAAGTTGATTGTTATGATGTGCTTACCGGCTTTAAATACATTGCCGAACTGATTAAAAACTTAGAAGGCAAAAAACAATTCATTGGTGGGGGAGAGGAGAGCTACGGCTATCTTGCAGGTGATTATGTTCGCGATAAAGATGCCATTCTTTCTTGTGCATTAATTGCTGAAATGGCCGCATGGGCAAAGGATAACGGTAAAACATTATACAACCTGTTGATTGATGTATATCTTGAATTTGGAATGTATAAAGAGGGTTTACTCTCACTTACCAAAAAAGGAAAAGACGGCTCGGAAGAAATCAGTCGCATGATGGAACAATTCCGCACTACACCACCGACAGAATTAGATGGCTCGAAAGTGTTGCTGGTTAAAGATTATAAAAACAACACCATTAAAGATACAGCAACCAACAGCATAACCGAAACAGGTTTGCCAAAATCTGATGTAATGCAGTTTGTGTGCGCCAACGAAACCATAGTAACCGTCCGCCCTTCAGGAACAGAACCTAAAATAAAATTCTATTTTAGCATTTGCGGTCACTTGCAAAGCCGCGATGATTTTGAAAAAGAAAACACTGCATTGGATGCGAGGATAGAGGCGCTGAAAAAAGTATTTGCCTGATCAGTTGCAGGGCGCAAACGAAATTACCTGTAAATAAATTCCTGTTCTTCCTAACTGACCGTTAAGCCAGTTTCTTTTCTTGTATTTAAAAGGAGAAGAATAGTTGGCAATAAGAAAGCGGTCTTTGTCTAAACGTTGAATGGATGGAAAGGCTGTATCACCTGCTCCCGGTAGGTTCATAACCCATTCCACTTTAAGGGTTGTTTTATTAATTCTGTATAGTGCCGTTGATTTTGGCGACAGTGAAAAGCCAACCCAATTGCGGATACGTTGCATTTTCATGGATAGTTTTCTGTTTGTTTTGCCAAAAGGTTTTTTACCCAATTGTTTGCGCGCTATCAGATAAAGCTCGTCTCCGTGCCGAAACATTTTTGGCGACATATAACAATTCGGGTCAGCGGTTTCAGGAAATTGCCAGTTACCTAAATCGTTTTTGTCTGCAAAAGCCACATGCGAACCAAATCCTGTTTTGTCGCCATCTTCTAATCTGGTAACGGCCCAGATATTTCCACTTTTGTCAAATTCAAAAGCTGTTTCTGAAACTCCCCCCAGATAAACTCTTGCGCTGTCGGCAACCGGATAAAAATCTTTTCCGTTTGTTGTTTGCTTAAAGAAGAGCGAGACTTTGCTTTCACCTTTTAAAATGTAGTGCGAGCCTTCATAACTGGTCATATACGTTTTGCCATTTCGGTTCAATAAACTCCAGTGGACTTCGCCTTTATCCAACACATTTTCCGGACATGTCCAGTTACCGTCACCACTTGAAGTGTAGTGACTTATAAATTCAGGTTCAAAGGCAGTCATTTTTGTTCCTGCGCCAAAACAATAGAAATGTAGTTTGCCATCAATCGGAATTAAGAAAGGTTCTCTGAAATCTCTTCCCACAAAAAACTCCATTTCTTTTTTCCAG
>CAMBRL010000029.1 GCA_945870105.1 Chitinophaga pinensis | reverse complement strand
CATTCTTCAAGTCTGATTTCCCTGCCCGCGAAACAGTGCAGGTAGC
This sequence comes from Chitinophaga pinensis, assembly GCA_945870105.1. Taxonomy (GTDB): domain Bacteria; phylum Bacteroidota; class Bacteroidia; order SXHM01; family SXHM01; genus SXHM01. The sequence goes on along the minus strand of CAMBRL010000029.1, from coordinate 29,941 downwards.
AGCTTTACCTAAGTTTGTGAATGTGGAGATATCGGTGGTGGCATCTCTCTAAAAACTAAAAAAAAATGAAAACATTAATATTATTTTTTCTTACGCTCCCTTTGGCCGTTATATCATATGCGCAAAATCAATTTTGTACAACATCTGATATTCATAAATCAAAGTTGTTATCAGATTCTGCGTACAGAACCGGGGTTGAGGAAATTGAAGATGAAATTACAGCAATTTTAAATAACAGAGGTACTAGAAACACTGATATTTTAGTAATTCCTATAGTTGTTCATGTCATACATCTTGGAGAAGCCATTGGAACCGGAAGTAATATCCCGGACCATCAGATATATGAAGCTATAAACGGTTTAAACAGTCGCTACAGAAGATATGTTGGAAGCGGTGTTGACACCGAAATAGAATTTTGTCTGGCAACAAGAGATCCAAACGGAAATCCTACAACAGGTATTAACCGTGTTGATGGATCAGGTGTACCCAATTATGCAACAGACGGAATTGAAGGAAGTGTTCCCGGTGGGGCTGATGCAAATACTGTCAAAGCCCTTAGCATCTGGCCACACCTCAATTATTACAACATTTGGGTTGTTAACAATATTTATGGGAATACTGCTGGCTATGCTAATTATCCAAACTCTGATCCCTATGAAGGCGCTGTAATTGAAAAAGCTTATATGACCTACAACTATGAAACCCTTAGTCACGAATTAGGTCATGGATTATACCTGTACCATACCTTTGAGGGAGATGGCAATGGTTGCCCGGCAAATTTGATATGCCAAAGCAGCGGAGACAGAGTTTGTGACACGCCACCACATACAAATACTGATTGCGGAAGTACCAACCCCTGCTCAATATCCGGAGTATGGGATAATTCGAGATATAATATTATGAGTTACTGCTATCCCGATTATGAAGAAGGCAGATTTACCGAGGGGCAAAAAACAAGAATGCGAGCAACTATGCTTACCTCACCTCGTTCACAACTATTGAATTCAAAAGGGTGTATACCTGTTGATTTTTATACACGTATTACAAAAGTTGATAATTTATGTAATGGTGAATGTAATGGATCAATAACAGTAAATCCAATTTATCCGTCTTCTTATTCGTATCTCTGGAATACAGGGGAAACGGAAGAAACAATTTCAGGTTTGTGTGCCGGAAACTATAGTGTAACTATAACCGACACAAATAACCTTTCCTATACTACTACCATTACTATCAGCCAACCTGAAGAACTAATAGTTACCACTTCTGAAACTCCGTCATGTGACAATTCAGCAACAGGAACAGCCACTATTACAGCAACAGGAGGAAGTGTAATTTCCACTGAATATTTGATTGAAGACTGGGAACAACCTAATACAACATGGGTAATTGCAAACGGAACCCAGGTGAATAAATGGAAAATAGGATCAGCCATATCAAACGGGGGAAATAATTCTGTTTACATTTCAAATGACGACAGTTTGAACTGGTACAGCGTGTCTTATTATCCCTCTGTAGTTCATTTTTACAAAGATGTTATTTTTCCCGCAGGCTCCTCCAGCAAACTTTTGTTTGACCTTAAATGCAATGGTGAATATAATTACGATTATCTTACCGTATCCCTTGCTCCAACTTCTTATGTGCCTGTTGCCGGTACAGTTCCAAATACATCATACAGAATTGGTGCAACTCAATATCTTTATCAAATGCCTTTTGAAACTAATACAATAGAAATTAACAGCATATATGCCGGTACAACAAGAAGATTGATTTTTTCATGGAGTAACGATTTTACAGCAGGAGGCCTTCCGCCTGCTGCTATTGACAATATTATTATCAGCCATTCGTCAACCACAGGATATACGTATGCATGGAACACTAATCCGGTTGGCATCAATTCTGTAATCAACAGCCTGGTTCCCGGCTCCTATAGTTATTCTGTATCGGATGCTAATGATTGCAGTTCTTTTGGAAGTGTAATTATTGAAAATTCACAACAACCTCCTACTCCTGTCATTTCACAAAACGGAACGATTCTTTCATGCTCAACAACAGGAATGAGCTCTTACCAATGGTTCGCCAATGGAAACATTGTCCCTGCGTGTAGTACAATGACCTGTTCATGTGGCTGGGATGTAAATTACACAGTTATAATTACCGATTCAAGTGGCTGCTCTTCAGAATCCGAAGTGTTTAATGCCACAAACTGCACTTCAGCTATAGACGAAGTTGATAAAACTGACCTGAATTTATACCCTAACCCAAATTTAGGCTTATTTACACTTGCAGGTAAAGTTCGAAACACAAAAAATGTTTCATTGATATTGTTTAATACTGTAGGAGAGATTGTATATTCAGAAATAATAAAGTCGGTTGGCAATTCTGTTTATAAAACCTTTAATCTCGCAAATTTGGCTGCCGGATTATATACACTTCAAATTATCACAGAGACTAAAACAGAAAGCAGAAAACTAATAGTACAGAAAAAGAATTAGTACAAAACTACCACTCACGCCCTGTCCACTTCTTATAATTCTCTTTTTGCTCGTTTGAAGCATCCCGCGTTTTTGCAGGCCAATAGGTGCGGTAATAACGCTCGGTAGTTGGTGTAAGTGAAACTTCTTTGCTTTCGGAAGCACGCAAAACAGTTAGCCTTACGGTTTCTTCCTGAAAATATTTCAACCACTCTTTCAGGTTGTTCAGCAACTTAATTCCGTTCACAGCAACCAGTTCATCGCCTTCTGAAAGACCTGCCCTGTCGGCAATGGAGTTAGGTATTACTTCCGTTATCATCAGTGCACCGCTACGTTTATTTTCGGCTTTAAAACCAAAACGGTTTTCAAAATAAAATTTTGAACGGCTGTCCTTTATTTCCAAACCAACATAGGCGAATGTCTCTCGCAGAAGAGGCTCATAGCTTTGGGTGCCGTTGTAGTAGTTGGCAAAGAAATCAGCAAATGATGTTCCTGCAACGGTTTCAAGAGCTTTGCGGTAATCTGCCTCGGAGTAGCCAATTCCTTTCTTCCCGAAATCATTATACAGTTTACGTAACACATCATCCATTGAAAAATCGTTTCCTGTTTGTTTGCGTATCAGCAAATCCAGCATCAGCGCACACAAAGCACCTTCATTATAAATGGAAACCTTGCGGTGTGGAATTCCTTTTTCGTAGCCATCCAGCCAGGTATCAAAGGAAGATGCACCAACGGAAAGGTTAAACCTTCCATAGTTGTGAAAGTACTTTTGCAGCAACAGATGCAGGTTGCGGTTAAACTCATATTCGCTTACCGCACCTGAACGGAACAAGATCAAATCGCCATAATAGGTGGTAACGCCTTCGGCCACATAACCCAACTTGCTGTAGTTCTCTTTTGAATAATCATAAGGCTGCATCTCAGCAGGACGAATAGCCTTCACATTCCAGGCATGAAAAACTTCGTGGCTGCTGATACCGAGAAACTCATTATACAATTGCTCTTTCATCAAATCATAAGACGGTCCGAGTGCAATCACCGTGCTGTTCTGATGCTCTACACCATGATACAAAGGAAAAGGTGCAATCTGGAAAAGGAAGTGATATTCAGAAAAAGGAAACTCTCCAAATACGTTTAACTGTGCAGCAATAAACTTGCGGAAATGGTTTTCAATCTTTTCAAAATCAGGTTTGCTTTCGCCCTGAAACCAGAGGTGGAAGTCAATATTCTCTGCTTTAAAAATATGATGCTTGAGAGAGGGACTTGAAACAAACGGACTATCAGCAAGCACATGATAATTTTCTGCCGTTAACACCTCACCGGCTTTTGAAAGAGAACATGCAATCTGATAGTTCTTCGGACACTGAACTTCCACTTCACACTTCTCCCCTTCTCTGCCGGGCACATACAGCAGGCAGTTCACAGGATTTACATACAACTGTGTTTCGTCAAGAAAAGTAGAACCTGCATCCAACACATTAGCATAGTATTCATACTTTACGTGCACTTGCTTTGCGCCTCCTGTTTTTACCTGCCAGCAGTCTTTTGAAGTCTTCTCAAATGGCAAGGCATTTCCTTTTTCATCATACACGTCAAAGGCACGAACATTCTTTGCAAAGTTCTGTAAAGTATATCTGCCGGGGCGCCATGACGGTAATTGAAATTGCATTGTATCGGTTGTTTCAATCGATACAATGTATTCTATTTGTATAAAATGGCGATGAGGATTTTCGCAGGAAATAATATAACGCATAAGGGTGCGAATATAATGTAGGGGCACAATATATTGTGCCCTGAATTGATAAAAATCATTTTCTATTTCATTTGATGTTATACATTTGCTCCCTCATTCAAAAAACACAAACAAATGTCAGGAAGTAAAATCACAGTAAATAATGGAGTTCTTAATGTTCCCAACAACCCTGTAATACCTTTTATTGAAGGCGATGGAATTGGGGCAGACATCTGGGCAGCATCGGTACGCGTATTTGACGCAGCCGTTGAAAAAGCCTACGGAGGAACCAAAAAAGTAGAATGGAAAGAAATTCTTGCAGGCGAAAAAGCGTTTAACCAAACAGGCGAATGGTTGCCAAAAGAAACCATTCAGGCGGTTAAAGATTATATCATTGCTATCAAAGGCCCGTTGACTACACCTGTTGGCGGTGGTATCCGCTCACTTAATGTGGCTATCCGTCAGGAACTGGATTTATACACTTGTCTGCGCCCGGTGCGTTATTTCAGCGGAGTGCCTTCACCGATGAAACACCCTGAGTATGTGGACATGGTTATCTTCCGTGAAAACACTGAAGATATTTATGCCGGTATTGAGTGGATGGCAGGAACGGATGATGCCAAAAAAGTAATTAAATTTTTGACTGAAGAAATGGGCGTTAAGAAAATCCGTTTTCCCGAGACTTCTTCTATTGGCATTAAACCCGTTTCGGTTGAAGGTTCTGAGCGTTTGATACGTGCAGCCCTTAAATATACCATAAAACATAAAAAACCTTCCTTGACCATTGTTCACAAAGGAAACATCATGAAATTTACTGAAGGTGGTTTCAAACAATGGGGTTATGCTTTGGCAGAACGCGAGTTCGCCAACGAAACATTCACCTGGACTGAATACGACAGAATAGCTGCTGATAAAGGAGTTGATGCAGCCAATGCAGCACAAAAGGCAGCACTTGCTTCAGGAAAAGTATTAGTGAAAGATTCTATTGCTGATGCATTCCTGCAACAAATACAATTGCGCCCGGCTGAGTATTCAGTGATTGCAACCTTAAACCTGAATGGCGATTATGTTTCTGATGCACTGGCAGCTTCGGTTGGCGGTATCGGTATTGCTCCGGGAGCAAATATCAATTATATCACGCACCACGCGGTGTTTGAAGCTACCCACGGAACGGCACCTAAATATGCAGGTCTGGATAAAGTAAATCCTTCATCGGTTATACTTTCAGGAGCTATGATGTTTGAACACCTTGGATGGGTTGAAGTAACCAACCTGATTTATGCAGGTATTGAAAACAGCATTAACAAAAAGATTGTTACGTATGATTTCGCACGTTTGATGGAAGGAGCAACAGAAGTAAAATGCTCTGAATTTGGCGATGCTATTATTGAGAACATGGAGTTGGTGAAGGCATAATTAATTGATAGTTGACATCCCGATAGATTTCGGGAGAAAAGGCAGGACGAAAGTTCTGCCTTTTTTCTTTGTACTCTTTGCGAAAAAACTTTGCGACCTTTGCGGTCATGCAACTGAAATTCATCAAAAGAAAAACCCTGAAAGGTATTCCCTCCGCATCAGGCATTGAGTTGTATGCTAACAAACGCTACATCATCGGAGATGATTCGGCATGGTTGTTTATTCTTGACAGAGATTTAAACGTACTTGAGAAAGTTGCTTTACTGAAAAATGAAAAACTCAGTGACGAACCGATAGAAAAAAAGCACAAGCCCGATTTTGAGGCAATGACTTTTGCAAAGATTAACGGAGAAGATATGTTATTCATTTTCGGTTCGGGCTCCAAATCTAAGAAGCGTGACAAACTGATTGTTGTTTTTCCAGAAAGGCAACACAATGTAAAACGCTTTAGTCTTGAAGATTTATACAAAACACTACGCGAAAATGAAATCGGGGAAAACCACAAACTGAATATTGAAGCTGCAGCAGCAAGTAATTCTACACTTTACCTTTTCCATCGTGGTAATATTTCTGGCAAAAACTTAGTATTTAGTTTTCCGCTAAATGACTTTGCAGACTACGTTTTAACTGAAAGTGATTGCATACCTGCTTATACAGTTTCATCCTGTATTTTACCTTCAATAAACGGAATTGCTTCAGGCTTCTCAGGCGCTTCATTGCTTGATGAAAAACATATCCTCTTCTCCGCTTCGGTTGAAGACACCGAAAATGAAATTGACGATGGGATGGTGCTGGGCAGCTTTATAGGCATTCTGAACCCTGAAACAAATGAACTGAGTTGTGAACTACTGAAAGAAGGAACAGAACCACTTTCAATTAAGATTGAATCAGTTTGTATTTTACAAACGCTGGATAAATTGCATACACTCTATGCCGTTTCCGACAGCGATGGCGGGGCTTCTGAATTGTTGGAAATAGAATTAGCAGAATAATATGCTACATCTTCTCAGGCGCCTGAATACCCAACAATCTTAAACTGTCTTTAATTATTCTACCGGTTAGGCCAGTAAGTTGTAAACGAAAATTCTTCTTCGCTTCATCCTCTTCTTTCAGCACCGGAAAATCGTGGTAAAACTGGTTGTATTCCTTTGCCAGCTCATAAATATAATTGGCTAAAAGTGCAGGGCTGTAGACCTCACTCGCTTCTTTCAAAACAGCAGGAAACTGATGAATAAGTTTTATTAATTCCTTTTCTTTTGGCAGAATAGATAATGTGGAACTTACTGCTGTTGCCGAATGCGAATCTGCTCTGCGCAACAACGATTTAATCCTTGCGTGGGTGTATTGAATGAACGGCCCGGTATGACCATTAATATCAATACTTTCTTGGGGATTGAACAGCATTTTCTTTTTCGGGTCCACTTTCAGAATAAAGTATTTGAGAGCAGCCATACCAATCATACGGTAAAGTTCACCTGCATCTGCGCTGTCCTCTCCTTTTCCTTTTTCTAATGAAATTTCTTTAGCGGTGGTAATCATTTCTTCCATCAGTTCATCAGCATCTACAACCGTTCCCTCGCGCGATTTCATTTTGCCTGAAGGTAAATCAACCATTCCGTAAGAAAGGTGGTAACAGCTTTTAGCCCACTCAAAACCCAGCTTCTGAAGAATAAGAAACAACACCTTGAAATGATAATCCTGCTCAGTCGCAACGGTGTAAACAATGCCACTTAAATCAGGAAAATCGTGGTAACGCAAAATAGCAGTGCCTATATCCTGTGTCATATACACCGCAGTGCCGTCTGAGCGCAACAATACCTTTTCGTCCAATCCTTCTTTGGTTAAATCCACCCAAACCGATTGTCCTTCTTTTCTATAAAAAATGCCTTGATCCAAACCTTTCAGCACTTCGTCTTTCCCCCGCAACCAGGTCTGGCTTTCGTAATAGAGTTTATCAAAATCAACACCTAAGCTGTTGTAGGTAACATCAAAACCTGCATACACCCAGCTGTTCATCATTTCCCAAAGAGCGTAAACTTCCGGGTCTTTGGCTTCCCATTTCAAAAGCATGGCTTGTGCCTCCACAATTGAAGGTGCTTGCTTTTCGGCTTCTTCTTTTGTTAATCCGTTAGCAACTAGTTCAGCAATCTCGGATTTGTAATGCTTATCAAACTCCACATAATATTTTCCTACCAGCTTATCTCCTTTCAGTCCTGATGTTTCAGGTGTTTCACCATCTCCCCATTTCTGCCATGAAAGCATGGATTTACAGATGTGAATGCCGCGGTCATTAATCACCTGCACCTTTAAAACCTTGTGCCCGTTGGCTTTCAAAATTTCAGCCACCGAATAGCCCAGCAAAATATTACGGATATGCCCAAGGTGCAAAGGCTTGTTGGTGTTTGGTGAAGCATATTCCACCATTATCGTTTTACCTGTGTTGGCAGGCGCATAACCAAAGTGTTCCGTTGCAGAAGCAGCATTAAAAAAGTCTAACCAAAACGAAGAGGAAATAACCAGATTGAGAAAACCTTTCACCACATTGAAGTTCTCAACTTCGGCAAGATTTTCTTTCAGGTAATTACCAATATCGTTGGCCGTTTGCTCGGGAGATTTTTTGCTGATACCCGTAAACGGGAATACAACAATAGTTATATCGCCTTCAAAATCCTTGCTGGTCTTTTGAAAGTTGATGCGTTTTTCGTCAGGACTTTGGTTGTAGAGTTTTTCTATTCCGCCAACTATTGCTGCTTTCAGTTTTTCTTCGAGGTTCATATCTATCTTGTTTCTTGCTTCTAAACTCTTGCTTCTGTTTTACTCTACACTCGTTAATTCGTTAGTTACTTTTCTTAAAATTTTAAAGGCATTTTCTGCCATGGTATTTTCTCTGTCAAGGGTTGGGTTTACTTCCACCATTTCAAAGCAGCAAACCTTTGGGCTACGCACCAGACGCGAGGCAAAATTAGCTGCTTCACTTTCGGTTAGTCCTTTTGCAACTGGAGTTCCGGTTCCTTTTGAAACCGAAGGATCCATACTGTCTACATCAAATGAAATGTAAATCAGGTCGCAATGAGTAAGTAATTTAAGTATGTGGTCTGCTGAACGACTAATACCCTTCTTGCGCATTTCAGCTACTGAAAACCGCTTCATCTTATGCTTTTCAATCAGGAATTCCTCCTGCTCCTCTGTGTCGCGCAATCCAACATAAACAATATCGTTATACTGAATCTTGGGACAAATACCGCCAATATTTTTCAGCTTATTCCAAAACATTTTAGTTTCACCAATCGGCTCATTCTCCTGACACTCCAGATTATCTTCACCAAGAGAAAGCGCCAAGGGCATTCCGTGCATATTTCCTGATGGTGTGGTGTAAGGCGAATGAATATCGGCATGCGCATCAATCCAGATTACGCCTAATCGTTTATTAGGAGATGCCATTTTTATTCCTGCAATAGTTCCTCCGGCAGTGCTGTGGTCGCCCGCCAGAATTAAGGGAAACTGCTTTCGCTTTATTACTTTCCCTACCTCTTTACTTACCCGCAGATAGATCTTATAAACGGCATTAATATGTTTTGCATAATGATTGATGATGGGCTCAAACAATTCTTCATTCTCCGTTTCAATTTCAACCGACTTCAACTTTTTGAAATACAAACTGTGAAAATCCATAGCGGCAATCTTTATGGCATCTATACCAAGACTTGCCCCACGGGTTCCTGCACCAATTTCGGATTTAACTTCTATGAGCTTAACGGTTCGCATACAGGGGCAAAGTTATATCAAATGACCATAAATAAAAAAGGCTCTGAAACCAGAGCCTTTTTTTAAGAATTAATAAAAACTGTATTTATTTAGCTACTGTAAATTTAGCAGTAACCTGTGTGTTGTTCATAAAAACAACAGCAGTATACATTCCGTTTGCAAGATTGCTGATATCAGCAGAGAAAACTGAAGTTACATTGCTTAGAGTTGTTTCATAAACTTTAGCACCAAGTGCATTGTAAATAACCATGCCTTTTGCATCAGCTGCATTAACTCCAAAATTGAAGTTCAATGTTTCGCCTGCAGGGTTAGGGTAAACAGAAATAGCAGAACTGCTTACTTCCTGAACTCCTACTGTTGAGCAAAGAATATTTGCCGTAGGTGTATTCTGATTAAATGCAAATGCAGATGAATTACGTGTTGTAAGAGTAATATCTGTAGATACAATATCATTAAGAGCTGCATTTGTAAAATCAGCATAAGCTACTGTATTTGAAATAGTGTTTTCAATAAAAGTAGCATTGCTTTCATTGCAAAGGCTTGCACCATTAGCATCCGTTTTTACTAACCACAAGTTACTTTGAGTTCCACCAAATGAACTGCTGTAGCCCGACAAATAGAAACCTCCTGAACCATCAAGTGCAGCATCCTGAAAGTAATCACCTGCTGCTCCGCCATAAACTTTTGACCATTGAATAACTCCGTTTGCATCAACCTTAACAGCAAATCCTTCGTCACCATTTCCAAAGCTTGCAGTAGTGCCAACCATCAATACACCTCCTGATGTAGGATCGTAAATTGCTCGTTGTAATGATTCGCTTCCTGATTCACCATATGTTTTATACCAGTCAAGAACAATAGTTGGGAAAGCAGTAACATCAAAACGGGCAAGAAACGCTTCACCGCTTCCTTGTCCTATGTTACGGCTGTTTCCTGCCACATATATTTTACCTGTTCCGTTGTCCATAATTGAACGTGCATCATCATCACCCGGGCCACCGAAAACAAAGCATGAATTTTTGGTTCCGTCTTCATTAAGAAAGAAAAACAAATTGTCATTAAGACCAATAACGTTTACTCCTGAATAACCAATTGCAGCATAGCCTACTCCGTTTATAGGCAAAAAATCATAAATAACTTCGTTTGAAAACTGGAAGCCGATAGTTTTAGCCCAAGTAACTGCACCGGTTGCTGCATCTAATTTTGTTACAAGCCCGTCTGATTTATTTGAACCAATGGATCTGCTGTATTGTCCGGCAGCTAGAACTGAAGCATCATTACCCTCATCAACTTCAAATATACGGTCAACACTATCCGTTCCAAATACCGTATAAAAATCAGGACTTCCTGTATTATCTAACTTCAATACCAAAGCGTCATCAAGACCTAATACAGGTGCCAACGTGTTTGAGGCACCTCCTATTACGGAAGAACCATCAGTTAAACCGGCAACAGCTCTGGCTGTTTCTGAACCTGTTCCCCCTAACTGGCCTCCTCCCTGATGTGCACCCACACTGCTAAGTCCTTCAAGCATCATATCATAAGACCCTGCTCCAGTAGCAGATGTTGCACCAATTATGTTTAAACTACCATTAACATCTACTAAAATTCTGTTACCGTAATCATCACCTGATAAATCCTGACTCACCTGAAATTGCTGTGCATTAGCAGACAAGGCTCCAACAAGTGTTAAAAAGGAAAATACTTTTGTAAAATTTTTAATCATAATTTTTGTTTTTGTGGGTTAATAAAATCTGTACTTAAATTCAATGGTACAATATTACGAGTTTTTTTTTATAATTGAAAAATAGGGAATAAACTTAAGTACTATATAATACTTAGTATAAGCGTATAAATTAATTCCAAGATGTAATTTAGATTATTTTTGCCCTTCAGATACTGAGCAATAAAATGCCCCACAAAATCCTTTTAGTTGAAGACGAAGAAAGTCTGCTTGACATCATCAAGCTAAACCTTGAGTTGGAGGGTTACGATGTTACTTCAGTAAGCAACGGAAGGGTTGCTCTTAGTGAAATTCGCAGCAATCACTTTGACTTGGTTATTCTGGATGTTATGCTTCCCGAAATGGATGGTTTCAGTATTTGTCAGGCGGTAAGATTAGATAATAACACTGTTCCTATTCTTTTTCTTACGGCAAAAAACTCAAGCGAAGACCGTGTATTCGGATTAAAGATTGGTGGTGATGATTACCTTTCCAAACCGTTCAACCTTGAGGAACTTTTATTGCGGGTGCAATTGCTTTTAAAAAGAAATGCAGGCTCAACAGGTAAACAAGATGATGTTCTTAAATTCGGAAACTGCGAGGTGAATTTTATTACTTACGAAGTTAAATCACACGATGGCAAAAAGCATCAGATTACTAAACGCGAAATTTTGCTTTTAAAACTTCTTGCTCAACGCAAAAACGAAGTGGTTGCCCGCGAAGAAATATTAGAAAAAATATGGGGCGAGGATGTAACCACTACCACCCGCACCATTGACAATTACATTGTTGCTTTCCGCAAATATTTTGAAGAAAATGCGAAAGAGCCGAAGTACTTTCATTCTATCAGAGGAGTTGGCTACCGGTTTACACCTTGAGGCAATTATTATCTTTGCCCGCCAATCAATAAAAATCAATGAACTTAGAATTCAATAAGAACGAAGACGTGATGCGCAGAATGATTTCTGCGATGAACAAACGATTAGAAAAAATTCACGAAGGCGGTGGTAAAGCACGCATTGAAAAAGAACACGAAAAAGGCAAGCTGACCGCACGCGAGCGCGTTGCCATGCTTATTGATAAAGACAGCAAGACAATTGAGATTGGTGCATTTGCAGGCGAAGGTATGTATGCCGAACACGGTGGTTGTCCTGCTGGTGGTGTGGTAATTGTTATCGGTTATGTTTCAGGAAGACAGTGTGTGATTGTTGCCAACGATGCCACCGTTAAGGCGGGTGCATGGTTTCCTATCAGCGGCAAAAAGAATTTACGCGCTCAGGAGATTGCAATGGAAAACCGTTTGCCCATTATTTACTTAGTGGACAGCGCGGGTGTTTACCTTCCTATGCAGGACGAGATTTTTCCTGACAAAGAACATTTTGGAAGAATATTCCGCAATAATGCGGTGATGAGCGGAATGGGAATTGTGCAAGTTTCTGCTATTATGGGAAGCTGCGTTGCAGGTGGCGCTTATCTTCCTATTATGAGTGATGAGGCGCTGATTGTAAACAAAACAGGAACTATATTTTTGGCAGGCTCTTACTTAGTAAAAGCGGCAATTGGTGAAGACATTGACAACGAAACGCTGGGCGGTGCAACCACACACTGTGAAATTTCAGGCGTTACAGATTATAAATGCGAGAACGATGAATCTTGCCTGAAAGAAATCCGCAAAATATTCAGCAAAATAGGTGATTACGACAAAGCAGGGTTCGACCGCATAACCCCTGCCCTTCCTAAAAAAGATCCAAAAGAAATCTATGGCATTTTCCCTGATTCAAAAGAGAAGCCTTATGACATGTTGGAGATTATCGGGCGCATTGTTGACGATTCGGAATTTGACGAATACAAAGCGGGCTACGGAAAAAGCATTTTATGCGGATTGGCTCGCATTGACGGCTGGGCAGTGGGCATTGTGGCCAACCAGCGCAAGGTGGTGAAAAGCAAAAAGGGTGAGATGCAATTTGGCGGTGTTATCTATTCCGACTCGGCTGACAAGGCTGCACGTTTTATCATGAACTGCAACCAAAAGAAAATCCCTTTGGTTTTTATGCACGATGTAACGGGCTTTATGGTAGGCTCGCGCAGTGAGCACGGAGGCATTATTAAAGACGGTGCTAAAATGGTAAATGCCATGAGTAATTCCGTTGTTCCTAAATTCAGCATTATTATCGGTAACTCCTACGGTGCGGGCAACTATGCCATGTGCGGAAAGGCTTATGACCCGCGACTGATTGTGGCATGGCCAACGGCCAACATTGCGGTAATGGGTGGCGCACAGGCGGCAAAAGTATTGCTGCAAATTCAAGTGGCATCGTTAAAAGCCAAAGGCGAAAAAATTACGCCCGAAGACGAAGCAAAGCACTTAAAACTTATTACCGAGCGCTACGAAAGCCAAACTACACCTTATTATAATGCGGCACGTTTAATAGTAGATGCCATCATTGACCCCTTGGATACCCGCACCTGGATTACCATGGGTATTGAAGCGGCTAACCACTCGCCTATTACCAAGGCGTATAATGTGGGAGTTATACAGGCGTAAAACAAAAAAGTCCCGCTTCAGGCAAGACTTTTTTGTTTTATGATTTAAATTACCTTACTCCACCACCACCCTCTTCACCGCATTCCCTTTCTCTGTCCTCAGCGAAAGAGAATAAACCCCTGCTGAAAAATCGGAAGCATTAAGGTTGATGTACTGTAAACCTGATGACTGTGTGCCATAGCTATCAGAATAAATAACCTGCCCTATTGTATTGTAAATCTCAACACTTACAGCGCTTGCACTTTCCAACGCATAAGAGATATTCAGTATTCCGGAAGTCGGGTTAGGGAAAAGAGTTAACCCGATAACATCAGCCTCATGGATACCAACAGTTGTGTTCAGTTCCACCGTACCAAAATAAGGCATGGTATTAAAAGCAGTAACGTTTACATCAATTGTTTCGGGGTCACCAATAGCAGTGAAGGAGATAACGGCCTGTCCGCCCGCAACCGTTCCGGTACCAATAATTTCTCCGTTAAGCATCAGCGAAACGGTAGCACCTTCTTCATCGCAGTAAACAGTTAGTTCTGTAAGTCCAACGTTTTCATACACTACATGGGTAACCACCATGTCTTTTGGTGCAGCAGTGCGCACCATAAACGATGGGTCGCCAAAGCAGGTCCAGGTATCCGTCATTTCATCACCGGCAGTTCCGTATTCATCATTCATCAGCATGCAGCCATTCATGCCTATTCCGGCAAAGGTGCGTTTGATGTTATTCTGGTGAGCTTCGGTAAGAATATCGTTCATCTCATCTTGTCCGGCCATTGGCGGACTCCAGCTTTGATTAATGGTAGCCATATACGTTCCTATAGCACCTGCAGGTTCACCCGTTGTGCTGTGCGTTGCGCGCAACCAGCTTTCGCCAAAGCAGGTTTGTCCAACAAAGTTTCCGTTTACGCAAGCCACTGAAAAGAAGAACGGATGTGCATCCACATTATTCAGAGCATCAACCTCAGCGCTGCTGAGACCTGAAGTGGCACAACCGTTATCCCAGCCATGTCCGCAATAATTCATAATGCTTACTCCGGCTTCAATAGCATCGGCAACCATTTGCGGGTTAGGGTCACCGGCTGCATCCTGCACACCTTGTGAGCCATCATAGTATTCATTAACCGCAGTATAACCATAACTGGTAAGCTTACCACGGATGTTGCGGATATGTTCAAAATCCATTTCGTTATCATCACCCGGACCTTCGGCAGAACCAATACCAAGACCTGTTCCATACCATGCAGCACCCGGCTGCGGATATTTTTCATACTTGATGGTGCGATTAACCTGTGTGGTTACATCGGCAATACTTTCAGCAGAGAATCGCCCTACAAATAATTCGGGATATGAATCATCGCCTGAAATATATCCGTAGCAATTATCGCAATCACCATATGCTGAAGGGAAAGGAGTAATGTGTTGTGCATCGCCAACCAGTAAAAGAAAAGTAAGTCCGTTATTGTTGTAATAATCGGCAACGTAATTTTTCAGAGCGGTTGAAGTATTTCCAATAGCCGCAATGTCCACCATTTCAACAGCAATACCACGTTGTTTTTTCCACTGTATAAAAGGCTGCATAGCACTCATATATTCAGTGTTGGCTATAATCAGCATGTTGCCTTCTTCGGCTACGGCAATGTATTTTTCCTGAAAAGAAGTATAGTTCAGAAATTGTTTGGCATAGATTTCTTTGTATTCGCTTTGAATTTTACCTGCTGCTTTTTCACGAATAAAAGGATTGGCAACATCCGCATTTTCATCCACACTTAGTTCAATTAAAAGCTCGTTGCAAAGGCGGAGTGTTTTTGCGGCAGCATTGTATTGAAGAGGATTAATAACTATTGTCTGCGCTCTGTAATCGCGAAGAATAAAAGGGGTTCTTACTTCAGCATTTGCAGCAGGAAAAAATTCATTGCTGCTAAATTCTTCGCCATAGCTGTAGGCAACATTATCCATGTTTACAGTACGATATTGATTGCCTTTTGAAGGAGCAATCGTCATATTCTCAAAATCTGTAAAACTCACCACCGTTGATTTTACGTTCATTCCTGCCATATCAGGAATAATAACGGAAGCTGTAAGTTTTGGAAGGTCGGGCGCACCGGCTTTTAAAAGTGGTGTTCCGTTTTCAAGGGTTATTACTTTGGCTTCGCCTTGCGGGGTTTGTACCGTTTTCCATCCATAACCGGTTACGGTTACCTTAATTACTGTTTTATCCTGTGTGGAAGAAATCAGTTCAATTTTACTTTCTTGGGCAAAAGCACAAAGGCTAAAGCAGGAGATTACAACTGAGGTAAGCGTAGATTTTAGTGTCATGCTTTGTTGTTTAAGTTTTGCTAAAGATATAACCTATTAATAGTTAATCAAAGAAAATCTGATGAAAATAAAGAAACTTACGATGTGTAATGATTATTCCACCACAACCCGCTTCACCGTAGTTCCTTTTTCAGTTCTCAGCGCCAGTGAATACATACCCGGAGCAAAATCCGAAACATCAAGTGTAGCCGTTTGCAAACAGGCAGTTTGTGTTCCTTTATTTTTAGAATATACCGTTTGTCCTGCAAGGTTATAAACGTCTAATGAAACAGTGCTTTGGCTCTCCAGCTCATAGCTAACGGTAAGTATATCTAAAGAAGGATTGGGGTAAATAGTAAGTGAAGTTACCGCTGTTTCAGGAATGGAGACTGTCTGTGCCGAAGTATTTGGGGTTATGGTAATAATCAATTCATTCCAGAGGCGTACCGTTTTAGTGGCACCATTGTATTGTACCGGGCGAATAGCCAACAACAATGAACCATCATTCAGAAACTTCTGTTTTCTCTTCCTCACCACCCTGCGCGGGAAAAATTCATCCGAACGATAGTTCTCATGCTTTCTGTAATCAGCATTATCCTCATCCGCTTCAACTGCTTTAGTTCCGGTAAGCGCAACGGTCATGTTCTCAAAATCAGTATAGCTTACAAACTCAGTTTCAATCTTAACTTCGGTTGAAGAAAAAGGAACCACAGTCATCAACTTAGGTAAATCAGGCGCACCGGCTTTATTAATCTGCACACCATTTTCAAGCGAAATAACCTTTGCTTCACCTTCTGCGGTTTGCACTGTTTTCCAATCAAAGCCGTTGACCATAACCTTTAAAACAGTTTTTTCGGGCGTTGAAGAAATGATTTGAATGCGGCTTTGCTGTGCAGATGCACTAAAGCAAAACATCATCAAAAGCAGACTAAAGACAGTAATTCGTTTCATCGTTTGTTATTTCAGTTTGTTAGTAGTTTACAAAAAAACTTCCCGCAGCGTTGCCCTTTGTGGGAATTTCTACGGGAAGCACTCCATGGAAGAGCTATGTGTTATTTAACCGCTGCCTGCTGAACTTTGGAGTCAACCAAAGTTTTGAAGGCAAAATCCTGAACATTATCATTAAAGCTTACCATTTCAATGGTATTGGGATATTCATTTATATCCAGTTTGCTGAAGTCAATATCAATTTCAAATTCACGGTCATCATCCGTTTTAGCGTTATGTGTATCAAACTGCACGGTGTAATGCAAATCAGCAGGGGTAGCAAAATCAAGCATGTAAGCCGAGTTGTATTTCATGTTAAAATTCTGCTTGCTTGAATTGCACATAAACTGATCGATAGGGCTGAAATCACCATTACCCATAAGATCTTCGTAAACAGTAATCATATAACCTTTAAAAGCTTTTCCGTTAATATGCGTTTCAGTGGTTACTAACAAATTTCCTTTTTGGGCATTTGCGTTTCCGAAACTTAACAGCATAAGTGCAATTGCTGAAACAAGAACCGCCAGGTTTGATTTGCTGTGAGTTGGCAGGAGTAAGATATTTTTCATGATGTTTAATTTTTGATTACACCCATCTTAACGCCACCCTTATTTTTTAAGTTGCTTTATTTCGATTAACGACAAGGTGTAAATTCCTAATTTGGCGGCATGAGATTCGTGTTCAACAGTCTTTGGGTATTGCTGCTTCGCCTGCTGGGCGGCATGTTGCTGCTCACCCTGTGCCGATTTCTGTTTCTGCTCAACAACTTTGATTTTTATTACAAAGTTCCCCGCACAGAAGTAGCAGAGGCCTTTCTGCTCGGCTTGCGTTTCGACCTTTCAGCAATGCTCATTTGCCTCTCTCCTTTTATAGTACTGCACTTTATTCCTGTATTTCATCAACAGCCAAAGCAAAAAAAGGTATTGCAATACTTCTATGTAATACTGCTCACGCTAATGTTCCTCTTTAATCTGGTGGATACCGTTTATTTCAAATTCACCTTCACGCGTTCTACTGCCGATATTTTTAAACTGGTGTTCGTAAGCAACGATATGGCCATTGTTGGCCCCTCTATCATTATTGATTTCTGGTACATTATTGCGGGATGGTTTATGCTTATCTATTTCTCATACAAACTGTTTTTGAAAACAGAAAAACTGATAAAACAAAAAGATGGCGAAACCAAACAATACATCTACAGCACCGTATTTCTTATTCTTTTTGGAGCAGCGTCTGTTATAGGAGTAAGAGGCGGATTACAATACAAACCCCTGAATATGCTGGATGCAGGTGGACAACAAACATCTGCCCTCAGGCTTAACACACCTTACACCTTAATCAATACAGTAGGGATGACGGGTGTAAAACGTGTTAATTATTTTCCAGAAAAGACAGGTGAACATTTTTTTACAGCAGTTACCAAACCTAATGAAACCGAACCTTTTCGCAATAATATTAATGTGGTGGTAATTATTGTTGAAAGCCTTTCAAAAGAATATGTCGGCTACCTGAATAACTTTAAAGGCTACACACCTTTCCTTGATTCCCTTTGCGCTGAAAGCTTTGTGTTTACCAATGCCTACTCCAACGGAAAAAAATCCATTGAAGGTATTCCGGCAGTGTTGGCAAGCTTGCCATCACTGATGCACGACCCATTTATAACCTCAAAGTATAACGGCAATCAAATCAACAGCATTGCCAGTTTGCTGCACAAAAAAGGCTACAGCACTTCATTTTATCACGGGGCAAAAAACGGCAGCATGGCATTTACAGCCTTTGCCGAAAAAGCAGGTTTTGAAAACTACTACGGTCGTGAGGAATACAACAACGATGGTGATTACGATGGTAACTGGGGAATTTATGACGAGGAGTTTTTACAATATTTTGCAAATGGTTTAACCAATACTAAGCAACCATTTGTGGGTGCGATCTTCACGCTTTCATCGCATCACCCCTACCCTATTCCTGAAAGGTATAAAGGCAAATTTCCGGAAGGTGATTTACCGATTCACAAAAGTGTTCTGTATGCAGATTACTCGCTGAAACAGTTCTTTGCTACTGCATCAAAAGCGGAATGGTTTAACAACACCATTTTTGTTATTACTGCCGACCACACCTCTCTTGCTTTACGACCATTTTACCAGAACTCTGTGGGCGCCATGTCGGTTCCGATCATCATGTATTCACCTGCGCTTAAGCTGAAAGGCAAAAGCAATGTGGTAACACAGCAAACCGATATTATGCCTGCCCTGCTTGACCTGCTGAATTATGATGAGCCTTACATAGCTTTCGGCAAATCACCTTTTGACTCTACTGTTGCACACAGCGCCTTTTACCGATACGCTCAACTTTATCAGGTTATTGAAGACAATTATGTTTTACAGTTTGATGGAAATAAAACTATAAACTTGTACGATTTTAAAAACGACAGTTTGCTGACCAATAACCTTGCAGCAAAAGAAACAGAGAAGCAACAACAGCTTGAAAACAGACTGAAAGCATTTATTCAGGATTACAATCACAGGCTGATTAATAACATGACGGAGATAAAGTAAAGTTTAAAATACAAAGTTTAAAGTCCAAAGTTTAAAAGTCAAAAGAGAGAACGTGGAAAAGAAGAAAAGAATATTGTTCATCATCAATCCTGTTTCAGGAATTGGCAAACAACAAAAAATAGAGAATGTACTGCCAAAGCTGCTGGATAAAATCAAGTATGAACACGAGATACGCTACACCGAACATGTAAACCATGCCAAAGAAATTTCGGCAGAGGGTGCCAAAGAAGGCTTTGATGTAATTGTTGCCGTTGGCGGTGACGGAACATTGGGCGAAGTGGCTTCGGGCATTTTGCATACCAATACTGCCATGGCAGTAATACCTGCAGGTTCTGGAAACGGAATGGCTCGTGAGTTGGGTATTCCCAACAACATTAAAAAGGCATTTGACATTATTAACAACGGCCATATTGAAACAATTGATACCGCAATCCTAAACGGCAACACGTTTGTAAGCACTGCCGGCAGCGGCTTTGATGCACACGTAGCCAATATGTTTGCACAAGGCGAAAAGCGCGGCTTCTTGAGATATGTAATGGTTGCCGCTAGTGAGTTTCTGCGTTATCCTTCACGCCAATATGAAGTACATGTAAACGGTGAAGTGAAGAACTATTTTGCATGGGTTTTTGTTTTCTGCAACTCAAAACAGTTTGGCAACGGAGCTATTGTTGCGCCTCAGGCAAGTGTAAAAGATGGTTTGCTCCACATCACAGTGGTTAAAGATTTCCCTAAGTATAAGACCATACTATTGGTACTGCGTTTGTTCTTGAACAACTTAGACAAATCAAGGTATGCCGAAACATTTACCTGCACCAAAATAAAAGTGATACGCGAAAAGAACAACGCCATTCACCTGGATGGCAGTCCTTTTAAAACCACCAAAGATATTGAAGTAGAGATTGTGCCTGCTTCACTGAAGGTGATTGTGAATAAGCCGCTGTAAAGAGCTACAATTCTTCAGATGCCTTTTTGCTTGCAGCTTTCAAATCCAGAAACATCTCATTAAAACGCTGCAGTACTTTTTGCATAAAAGCTTCGTCAAAAAACTTCTGCACTCCATCTAATCCGGCAACAGAATCCATAGGGATTTTATAAGTCTGTTCCATTGGGCCTGCTTCCATTTTAACCACATACTTTTCGTTCATGGCAAAAACTGTGATGAGCAAATCAGGGTGGGGTATGTTGCCAACTACGCGCATTAAGAATGAGTTTATAAATTATAGTATGCCCTTAATGCAACCGAATGTTGCAGATGAAGCCCTGTATCGTAACCAAGTTTCAGGCGCTCATAAACCGGAGCGTATAATACCTGTAACGTAGTTTTTGTGCTCATGGTAATGTTTAAACCCAAGCCTGCAAAAGCGCCTAAGTTTACTGTTACCGGCTTTTGCAAGGCTATTGTCTGCTGACCATTAGGATTATAATACGTAAAAAGGTCTATCACTAAGTTATTGATGGCAATCTGGTTATTATCAAACTTTGCCATGGTAAGGTTAAGTCCTGCTTCTACAAACAGATTTGCTTTTTCATGATTACCCAATATGCGCTGGTAGCCCAACTGAAACATCAGGCGCTGCTCACCACCAATTATTGCGAAAGTTTTAAATTCATCACTGGGAAGAATAGGATAATTATTTTTAATTGTAAATGCCCCGCTGGCTTTTAGTTTAGTTGCATTTACATTAAAGATTAACGTATTCTTTTTATCAACAAAGTAGCGGCAGGCAAGTCCTATGAGTATGGAAGTATTATAGCGCATCTGTAAGGGCATATAGTCTTCTATAAACTTCCATCCTTCAGGGGCAGGTGCTACTACCTGGCCATTCACACTCATTGCCTGAGCAATCTGATCAATAAATGGGTTGGCAGAACCGTTAAATTGAACATTTATGTTCTGGTTCATGTAACTGTTTGCAAAATCATTCTTTCCTCCGTTGCCATCAAATCCATACCCATCATAAATCTGGGCAGCTGCATGGTTGGCAAAGAATGCCCCTACCGTAATACCAACATGAAATCCTCTACCTGCCTTTAGTTTTCCGGGCTTTTCTGTTTCGTTGCCTTCTTCCTGAGAATAGGAAGTAAAGCTGAAACCCTGCAGAATGAGCAGTATTAGAAAGACAGACTTAGAAACTAAATTCATGCGATAAGAAATGATACTGCAAATATAGGTTATCAGTGGATTTACAATGTATTACTTCTTCCACTTAATACTGCAACCTATTGCCTTGGTAAAATCAGGATTTACCGGCTTAGCCGCCAATAAGGCATCAACTGCATTTTCTACATATTTATGTTTAACGGCAGCTGCATCATCAGCATTATCATCAATAGCACCGATGTATTTTACAATTAAATTGTCTTTCTCTTTTTGAACAATGTACACATGTGGTGTGCGTGTAGCACCATAACTTTTAGCAATGGCCTGTGTTTCGTCATGTAGGTAAGGGAAGGAGAAGTTTTTTTCTTTTGCACGGATTATCATGTTATCATAACTGTCTTCATCGTATTGTAAAACATCATTTGAGTTAATAGCCACAACCGGATACCCTTTTGCAGCATATTTTTTATTCAGCTCATTGATACGGTCTTCGTACTTCACGGAGAACGGACAATGGTTGCACGTAAAAACAACTATAAAGCCCTGAGCAACTTTATTATCGCCCATTGAAATCATGCTTCCTGTTACATTTAGAAGTTTAAAATCGGTTGCAACATCGCCTACTTTGTAGCCGCCATCAGGCTTAAACGATACGAAAAGAAAGAAAGCTGTTGCCAATAAAATAAGTCTGTTCATTGTTAGTTTAGTTTAGTTTGTATTAATGAGTCCAGTTCAGTTTGTTCAAATTCTCCTTCACGAAAAAATAGTTTTTCTCCTTTGCGGTAAAGTATGGTTGCCGGTATTGCTCCTCCCCATTCCGGTTCAATTTTATCAATCCACACATTTGGGTTTCCTGCATTGAGCAAGACAACTTCGCATTTGATAGTTCTTTCAACAACAAATTTGTCAAGCTTTTGTTTATCCCTGATGAAATCAAGGCTTACGAGCAGCACTTTCACTTTTTGTGTTTTAAATTGCGCTGCTGCTGTTTCAAAATAAGGCAGTTCGGCTACACACGGTTTGCACCAGGTAGCCCAGAAATTGACAACATACAAGGTGTCGTTATTCTGTTGAATAACTCGTGCCTGAAGCTGTTCTAAGGTTACTTCCTGAACCGGTTCGGCAGGAAGAAACAGGAAAATGAAATTCAAAATAAACGCTGACACGCTAGTCTTTATTTGTGTGATATAACACCAAAGCAGCCGCAGGTGTTTCAACTATTCTTCCTATGCGCACTTGTTTTTCAGCAGCCACATCGTTTAGTATTTTGCTGAAATAAAATGCAATGGAACCGGTAAAATGAACCGGCAATTCAGCATAGCCTTCATACCTGCAAATGTATCGGTCGAAGAAATCAACAAATGAACTTCTCACTAAATTCATCACATACGGATCATCTATTCGTTGAAAAAGAAACTTACCGAAAGAAGCGAGAAAGCGATTAGGCATTGGTTGCATATAAACGGCTTCAAAGATTTTATCTTTTGTAAGTCCGAATTTTTCAGTGAAATCCTTTTCCAGTTTTTCAGGTAGTTTTCCAATCAGAAAATCTGCAATAAAACGTTTTCCCATATAACTGCCACTTCCTTCATCGCCTAGAATATATCCAAGCGCTGGAATATTTGCTGTTATATTTTCACCATCAAAAACGCAGGAATTTGAGCCCGTACCCAGTATACAGGCAATCCCCTTTTCATGTCCGCAAAGCCCGCGTGCTGCTGCCAGCAAATCATGCTCCACATGAATTTCAGCTTCCTGAAAACATTCATTCAATGCACTTTCAACAATGCCACACATAGAGGGGCTTGAACAACCTGCCCCGTAAAAATGAACCTGCTTTACAGCGGTTTTCAGAAAAGGCAAAAGATTTAGTTTTATCTCCTCAGATATAGCTTCGCTTTTCTGATGAAAAGGGTTAAAACCTTTGGTAATAAACTGTTCAATCTTTCCGGTATTGTCAATTGCTCTCCAGTCAGTTTTAGTTGAGCCGCTTTCTGCAATAAGCATCATAGGTTATTTGTTTGTGTGCGAAAATAGACAATTAACACAAACGCATTTATCTATATTTGGGGCTTTATCAGCAAGATGATTTTCTTTTCAAGCAATACAACTCCGCGGTGGATAATATTTCTTACCGATTTGTTCTACAGTGCCGTTTCACTGTACTTTGCTTACACGCTTCGTTTTAATTTCCACATCCCCAACCGCGAGGTTGCAACATTTATTTATGTTTTCCCTTTTGCACTTATAGTACGTGCGCTCAGTTTTTCAATCGGCAAAACCTATGCAGGCGTAATCCGCTACACCAGCGCAAGTGATGCCGCCCGCATCTTCACCGTTGCCCTTGCCGGAAGTATTTTCTTTTACATCGCCAACTTGTTTTCGCTCTTCTTTCTCACCAAGAAGTTCATTATTCCTACCTCGGTAATTATGATTGATTTTTTTGTGCTCAGCATTGCCCTTACCGGGGTAAGGCTGGGCGCAAAAACATTTTATTTCTGGCTCAGCAACAAATCAAAAACAAAAGTAAACGTTGTTATTTTCGGGGCGGGTGAATCAGGAATAATAACAAAGCGCACCCTCGACCGCGATGCAGGAACACGTTACCGCGTATTGGCTTTTGTTGATGACGACCGCAAAAAAGTAAACACACGATTAGAAGGTGTTACCATTTACAATACAACTGATTTACCAAAAATATTAAGAGAAAACAGAGTGGCACGCCTCATTCTTTCGCCACAAAAACTATCGGCAAAACGCAAAAGCGAAATCATTGAAGCCTGCCTTGGTCACGACATAAAGATACTAAACGTGCCGCCCGTAAGCGACTGGATTAACGGTGAACTCAGCTACCGCCAGATGAAAGGCATTAACATTGACGACCTGCTGGGACGCGAACCCATTAACCTGAATGCCGAAAGCATCAGCAGAAAAATAAAATACAAAACGGTGTTAGTTACCGGTGCTGCCGGTTCTATCGGCAGTGAGCTGGCAAAACAAATCAGCAGCTACTCGCCCAAACAATTGCTGCTGCTTGACAATGCCGAATCGCCTTTATACGAGCTGGAAGTAGAACTGAAAGAGAAACTGAAACTGGAGAACTTTGAGATCATACTATGCGATGTGCGCGAGCAACAGCGCATGGAGAAAGTGTTTCGAAGCTTTAAAATTGACATGGTGTTTCATGCTGCTGCCTACAAGCATGTGCCCATGATGGAAAAAAATCCTGCTGAAGCAGTTTCCGTAAATATCCAGGGAACAAAAATAGCTGCCGACCTTGCCGTAAAATACGGGGTAAATGAGTTTGTGATGATTTCAACCGACAAGGCGGTGAACCCCACCAATGTAATGGGTGCATCCAAACGGATTTCGGAAATTTATACCCGTAGCCTTTCGCACCGGGCAGACAATAAAACCCTTTTTGTAACAACCCGTTTTGGAAATGTACTGGGCTCCAACGGCTCGGTAATTCCTTTCTTTAAAAAGCAGATTGAAAGCGGTGGTCCTGTTACGGTTACCCATCCTGATATTACCCGCTATTTTATGACCATACCCGAAGCAGTGCAGTTAGTGCTGGAGGCAAGTGCCATGGGCAAAGGCGGTGAGATATTTGTGTTTGACATGGGCCAATCGGTGAAGATTGCAGACCTTGCCCTGAAGATGATTCAGCTCTATAAACTCACCATTGACAAAGACATAAAAATAGTTTACACAGGTCTGCGCCCCGGTGAAAAACTGTATGAAGAACTGCTGAACAACGAAGAAAATACCTTACCAACACATCATCCTCAAATTCTTATCGGCAAGGTGAAAGAATATGAATTCGCGCAGGTTTCAAAAGATGTGGATGAGCTGATACAACTGATGGAAACACAGGACAATCAGCGCATTGTTACAAAAATGAAACAGATGGTGCCTGAGTTTATCAGTAATAACTCGGAGTTTGAGGCGCTGGATAAGGGGAAATAAAACAACCTCGCTCCTCACCTCTCCTCTAAGACCACCCCCTGACCCCCTCCTTGAAAAAAGGAGGGGGAACACTGCAACCGCGAGTAAACAAAAGCCCACCCATTAACTATTTTAAAACAGCTAACAGATGGGCAGTTGGTGTTTAGCACTCTGCTTCCCCCGCCTTCCTTCAAGGAGGGGGAGTGAGGGGGTGGTCCCTACAACACAAACGAATCCAGATTAGTCCATGGCCCCGGTGCATCGTACACGTTTTTCCAGCGGGCATAGAACCACACGGTTTGTCCGTTGTACATCAGTGGCAGCTCAACACGGATAGGTCCGCGGGTGGCAATGGATTTATTAGGACACATTTCGGGGCTGCCGGGCTGCATATTGAGTGAATACGCAAACTCAATTTTAGCCACTTTATCGGGTTTGCCTCTGCGTATGGCCCCTGTTTCGTCATCAAGGCGGAAGAAACGCACCACAAAGAAGTTGCCGGGCGCTTTTTGCAGGTTTACAATAGGCTGAACAGTTGGCTGCGGTATAGGAGTGCGCGTACGGTCGTATGGGCGCAGGCCGCATGCAATGATATCACCATCAGTAAGTGTAGTATTAGCGTAAATATTACTTTTGATGAACAGGCGCAGCGCAGCTTTATAACTGGCGCGGGCCGTGTTTTTTGCCCCTATGTTAGCTATGGAACGGTTGGCCTTTACCTTGGCAACGGCATAGGCAGCTGCCCATGCAGCCTGCAGCGGAACCAGAGCGGCCAGTGCGGCAGCCACTATGTTCCAGGCAAGTGCGTTGGTAGTTACCACGGTTATAAAATTGCCCTGAAAGGCATCGAATACCGCATCTGGTGCGGGTAAGTTATCTTTTTTCATTGTTTTAGTTTTTTTAGTTAATTGATAATTTTTTAATTTTTAATTTTCGTCATTGCGAACCCCATTTCCTGTGGGGTGAAGCAATCTCATAAACAGGAGCCGTGCTTCAATCAGAAGATTGCTTCGCCCGCGAAAAACGGGACTCGCAATGACGGTTGATTAAGTGGGATGATGCCCATCCGGGCTCCTCGCCTTTGTTGAATTTTTCATCTGAAAGCCATGTACTGTAAGGATTTCAGGCAAAAACAGCACCGTGTCTTTTACCCGTGCATGCCTTTGTAAATTACTTGCATTCCTTTCTTCATCACCTGAATGCCTTTTTTCAAGGTCTGTAAACCCATTCAGCGCTGCCGCAAGCCTTTTCACACTACCTGTTAGCCTTTCTTTACGTGATAAATGCCCTGCTGCATCTGACCTGTGCCCTGCTGCAAGCATCGCCTGCCATCCTGCGAAGGCATTAAACCCTTCGCCACGGTGTGCAGGAAGGTATTCAGCCAGTGGCAGCCATTGTTCAAGGTGTGCAGAAGAATAAGCAAGGGCCGCAAGTGCTTTTGCAAAAGCTGCATGCCTTCCTCTTCCGGGGCTTTGCCCTGCTGCGGGGCTTGAAAAAAAGAATGAATGGTTCATACCTTGTTATTTTTGGGGGCAATGCCGCTTTTAACAGCATTGCGGGAACAAGTGTAGTAAACCACAAAGCCTATTATAACACTATATCATATCCGGAAGGGATAAATCTCATATCCCGTAGCTTTTTACATATCCTGCAGGGTGCAGCACATATCAGGCAGCTATGCCGCGTGGCAGAAATTGTCTTTTCGGGCCCGCGCAACGGGTATTTCATGGTCAACGCCCTTTACGGTAATAATAAAGCGGGTCTTTTTTTCGTTCAGCCTGCTATGGAGCGGGTTAACAAAAAAGCTCTGGTGGGTAAAATAAAAGCCATCTTCAGTTACCAGCGCACTATACTTTTTAAGGGCCTTACCGCAGTTCAGGTGCAGCATAGCTCCGCGGGCATCCAGGTAATAGATTACTACCGAGTGGCCATAGCCCTTGAGATAAACAATGTCTTTTATATTGAGCTTTACCCATCCTCTGTTGGTCTTTACCGGTATAGTTTTAACCACCGGCTGCGGGGCGGTGCTGTGCTCGGCCTCTACCTTTTTCAATATTTTGTTAAGAAGGCCGGTGTCCTGCACCAAACGCTGCAATGCAAGCATCTCGAGGTTATCCACCTCTGCAACTAAAAGTATTTTCATGGTCCGCAGTTTTTGGTTAAACATATCTGCCAGCACTAAATCTCCGTTACGCAAATTATAAGCGAGGCGCTAAGATAATAATTTTTTGAAATCTCTGACAAGGGGATATTAACCGGGGAGGGGAAGAAATGAACAATGCGGGAATAGCTTACCGCTTATTTTAAAAGGAAATGAGCGTTGGTAAAATTTAATTTGACAGTATTAACAAAATTATGAAATTTGGATATTAAAATGTATTGCCATGCAACAGCCTCAGCGAAAATCCATACGCCTGAAAGGATACGATTATTCAACAGCAGGACTGTATTTTATAACACTATGTGTTCACGACAGAGAATGTTGTTTCGGAACAATTGAAAACGGTGAAATGATTTTAAATGCTATTGGAAAAATTGCAAACATATATTTAAACGAAATACCCAAACATTACCCACATGTTGAAATGGGTGAATTTATTGTGATGCCCAATCATGTACATTGTATTTTGAAATTAAATGATAATGATAATGTTGGGACACGCCATGGCGTGTCCGATAACAATAACGATGCGGGTAATAACGATGTGCGGCCACGCCATGGCGTGGCCCTACCGAATAACATGGACAACCCCGTAGGGACATGCCATGGCATGTCCCCACAACAACCGCCCCCACAACAACCGTCCCTGCCATCTGTTAACCAATTTGGAAAACCCGTTTCCGGTTCGGTGTCGGTTATTATTAATCAATATAAATCATCAGTAAAAAGATGGTGCAATAAAAACGGACATGAATATTTTAAATGGCAATCACGTTTTCACGACCACATCATCCGCAACCACCAATCCTATGTAAACATTTCGGAATACATTATTAATAACCCTGCAAAATGGGGTGATGATAAATTTTACACTCCAACAAGGGGTTATTAACCGGGGAGGGGAAGAAATGAACAATGTTTATAAGAGGTATATACAAGTTAAGCACAACCGCGATAAACCGCAGGACGACAATTCGCCACTACTGAAACTAACCTTTCGGGCGGACTATTTAGCGACTATGACTTTCTCTGTTTTGACTTGCTGACCATTCGCATCAAACAATTGCAGCACATACAACCCTTGCGACAAATTGCCGACATACAGTTTATTGCTTTTGGACTCTGCGACAATTTGACCAACAGCATTGCACAACTTTAAGTAAGCAGGACTATAACCGTTGACTATTATTTCTGTTGTTGCAGGGTTGGGGTAAATAGAAACTATGTTTTCAAACTCATCTTGATTTATTTCAGTTGTAAAATCACCAAACAACCGTGCTATGCGGTTTCTACCTATAGCATCAAAAGAAATAAAAATGCCACCAACAATTACCTTAGCGTCAGTTTGTAAAGCCAATGCTCTGACTTGACTGTCAAAGCCTGTGCCCGGGTCAAATGTTAAATCAAGACTGCCATCAGAATGTAATCTGGAAATATATTTCCTATTAGTTCCATTGTAAGTAGTAAAATTTCCACCTACTAAAATTTTATTGTCTGGCTGTAAAAGTAAAAACTTCGTGTAGCTACTAAATCCCAATCCCGTATTGAATGCAGCATCAATACTGCCATCAGTATTTAATCGCACTATTTTTTTTCGATTATTCCCATCGTAAGTATTGAAATTACCACCAACTATAATTTTCCCATCCGATTGAATAGCATTTGTATTTACATAATCATCAAATCCTGTATTTGACACGAATGAAGCATCAAAACTTCCGTCAGTATTAAGGCGAACAATTCGATTACAACTTGAACCATTGTAACTTGTAAACCAACCTCCAGCAATAATTTTCCCATCTGATTGTAAAGCAAGACAGGTAACATAGCTACTAAAACCTGTTCCAGTATTGAAAGTAGCATCAATACTACCATCAGAATTTAGCCGAATAATATAGTTTGCCGATGTTCCATCATAGGTGGTGAATTTCCCACCACAAATAATTTTCCCATCCTGCTGTAAAGCAAGTGCATAAACACCTACACCACTTCCATCACTGAAACCACTTCCCGGATTAAACCCAGTATCAATACTACCATCAGAATTTAGTCTTACAATACAACTTCTTAAATTTCCATTGTAATTATAAAACTCTCCTCCAACTATAATTTTTCCGTCAGGCTGAACTACTATAGCATTGACTCCATGGTAATCAAAACCTAAATCGGAATTAAAAGTAAAATCGATATACCCGTTTTCGTCAAGTCTTATGATGCGATTTGCGGAGTTGCCATTATAGATTGA
>CAMBRL010000028.1 GCA_945870105.1 Chitinophaga pinensis | reverse complement strand
CTTTTGTTCTTCACTGCGTTCTACCGGCTGACCAAGTGTATCCAACGTACTCAGCGTATACTTCAATCTGCGATCGGCAAACGAAAGGTCAGGAATAAAGCGCAGGTTAAAGTGCTGCCCTATTCTAAGGTCGGTAATAATACCCAGGTTAAAACCTACCTGTGGCTGCGGGTCAATTACAAACACGGAATCAAACTGCTGAATATTGTCAACATTGCGCACCCTAAACGTGGTGCTGTTTACGCCCAGCGTAAATCCAAAGTGCAGGCGCTGACGATCGTATTTTGGCAAACGCTTTTGTGGGTCGCCTGCAAATCTTCGTGTAAAAATCTGTGCGCTTGTATGCTCAGGGAAAAGACAAAAGAGAAACAGTGCAGACAGTATAATCCGCATAGACACTACAAATCTAAGGTGTGAGGTTACACTTAGTTTAACCTGTTTTTTTACCCACATAAATTGTTGCTATACCAAAGGTAAGTGGTTTCATCTTGGTAGCGCTAAATCCTGTTTTAATTAAAAGCCGGGTAAAGTTTTCTCCATCAGGGAATGATTTTACAGATTCTGGTAAATAGGTATATGCCGAATTATCTTTTGATATTATCTTTCCGAAGAAAGGTAATATGCTGTTAAAGTAGAAGTTATACAGTTGCTTCACGGGGAATGTTACGGGTTTCGAGAATTCAAGTACAACAAAAGTGCCTCCGGGTTTAAGCACCCGGTAAATATCTGCAAGTCCTTTTTCAAGGTTTTCGAAGTTGCGCACACCAAAAGCAACGGTAACAGCATCAAATTTATTGTCCGCGAACAAAAGTTTTTCTGAATCACCCAACTGAAGTTCAATTTTATCTTCCAGCTTTCTATTTTTTATTTTCTGTTTTCCAACGGCAAGCATCCCTTCTGAAATATCCACTCCTGTTACCTTATCAGGGTTCAGGCTCAGGGCTTCTATGGCCAAATCGCCTGTTCCGGTAGCTATATCCAGAATGTTTTTAGGCTTTGCATCTTTAAGAAAGGCAATGGCCTTCTTTCTCCACAACACATCAATTCCCAGCGAAAGAAAATGATTCAGAAAATCGTAGCGGGGCGAAATGTTGTTGAACATCTCAGCCACCTGCTCTTTTTTACTGGCTTCGGTTTTATAGGGAGTAACGGTCATTTTTTTGAAAGGGAGCGCAAAGATAGGAAAGAAACAGGCAAGTAGGAATTAGTAATGAGCAGAAATCAAATCACTCTTTCGCTTTGCTGTCAATGATGATAGTTACCGGCCCATCATTAACAAGGCTCACTTTCATATCCGCACCAAACTCACCGGTTTGTATGGGCTTGCCCAATTCCTTTTCCAGTTGCTTTATAAACGCCTGATAAAGGGGAATAGCAACCTCCGGTCGAGCTGCTTTAATATAGGAAGGTCGGTTTCCTTTTTTGGTGGAAGCATGCAGCGTAAACTGGCTGATGAGCAGTATATCCCCTTCTCTTTCCAGTACACTTAAATTCATTACTCCGTTTTCATCTCCGAATATGCGGAGGCGGCATATTTTTCCGCAAAGCCATTCACTATCTTCGGCTGTGTCGGCTTCTTCAATGCCCAGTAGAACTAAAAGTCCGTTGTTTATCTGACCTTTAATTGTGTCTTCAATTTTTACAGATGCTTCGGATACGCGTTGGATTACTGCTTTCATTTATTTCCCACAAAGACACAAAGAACGCAAAGTTTGAATTTTTACGCAATAAAAAAGCCTCCCGATGTTCGAGAGGCTTTTTTATACTTAGTCTAAGACTTACATATGACTGATATATTGGTCTAATTCTGCTACACTGCTGGAGAACCAGAATGCATTGTTCACGATGTAGTAGTTCTGTTTGTCGATAGTATTGGCAAAAGCCATTTTAGCGATTTCCAGTTTTGAACTTTCAAAGCTGAACAGTTGTATCAACTCTGCTACCTGAGCAGGAGTTAGGCTATTCATGCTGATGGCTTGTTTAGCCACCTGCAGTTTACCGCTGTCGAACCACTGGTTATTGATAGTGTTTTTCAGTTGACCAAAAGCATTTGGGTGCATACCCATTGGCATTGGCTCGTAGTAACCCGCAGGAGGTGTTCCGCAATGACCAGGATTGTAGGTAGTAACAGGAGCAAAAGGTCTCCAGCTGATCTGCAATCTGTTAAAGCGGTCTATAAGAGCCGAAACCTCAGCACCGGCAGGTATTTCAATACCACCGTTGTAAATTATTTTTTTCTGAAAGCCCCAGTGGGTAGGAATTATTTTAGTAACCAACAAAGGGTAACGACCGGGAGCAACCTGATTGAGGGTAAAACTGTTGCCGTTATTTCCCAGAAACTGGTTGTTGAAGATAACCTCATAATTTGCGCGGTCGGCAATGTTGATGTTAAGATTTGAGAAGTGATTGGCTTTAAGCGAGAGTGTGCTGAAACCGATGATTAGAGTAAGTATTACATTTTTCATTTTAACCTCCGTTTTTAAGTTTGGTTAGCACAAAACCAATTTCGTGCCAAACTCTGAAAACGCCTGTTAATCGATGAAAGAGCAACCTTTTATAATTCCATCCGTTTGAAACAGCACAAACATAAAGTTTACTACCATGAAGAACTTAGTTGTCCTAGTCGTTTTAACAGCAGTTTTTACTGCTGCAACGGCACAAAACAAAAGCAAATCAACTGCTATCAGTTATACTAAAGTTACACCCGGCAAAGGTGTTGGTGAATTGGTATTAGGCATCTCTACCGAAAAGGCAATTGAATTGCTTGGACTTCCCGAAAAATCACGCAGCTACGAGCAGGAACAGAACGAAGAAGTGGTAAAATTTGGCAAAAACGTAAGTCAGGAGTTGTGTTACAATACCCACTACGACCGTGTTTTCAAATACAAAAATGATTGCGATGCAACCATTGACTATCCTGTTTACAAACTTTATTTCCGTAACAATCAGTTAGTGTATATGGTGCTTACCTCTTACGGGTATGACGATGCGCTTTACAGCAAATTTACTGCAGGCAACAACATCAGCTTCCACAGCTCGGGACAAAAAATAAAAACAGGAATGGGACATCCGGAAATAATGCAGGAAAAATATGTTGGTGAATACCTGTATCTGCAAAGCGGCATTGACTTTCTTACCGAGAACAATGAGATGCGCGCTATGTTTATCTACGACCCTGTTGAAAACGAAGTAGCGCAGGCTATTAAGCAGCAGTCGGGGTATTAAAACGATAACTTCTAAAACAAAAAAGCCTCACATGTTGAGGCTTTTTTGTTTTTAAGCCATGTATATAATTGACTGAAATTTATTTTCACCTGAGAATAAATTTCCTAAATTTGTTACCCAAACCACTACTATGCACAAATACCAGCTGATTATTTTTGCTTGTCTGCTCGTTGTTACAGCACCCTTAAAAGTTGTGTGTCAGGAGGCTGAAGCACCGGCAAAATACACAAGCCAGATTGGAGTAAACACTACCTTCTTCTTTAAGCAGTTTCTTAATTTTTCGCAGAATAATACCATTGCCGTAAGTCCTTATGTGCTTACGTATAAATTGATTTCGCCCCGAAATCATGCCTTCCGCATGGGTGTGGGTGGTACCTACAGCAACAAAAAAGAAACATTTGAAAACACCGGACAACTTCCGCGCACAACCAATGCCTACTCACTTGATTTCAGTGCAGGATATGAATACCGCATGCCCCTGTCAGACCGCTGGCTCTGCTTCTTTGGTGCCGATGCCGTTACCGATTTAGTGTCAAGCAAAGTAATTGCCACCGACCCTTCTGATGAAGTAACCACCATTACCAAAACCACTGAATACGGTGGCGCCATGGTGGTAGGCATACAGTTTAATATCTCTAAACGCATCAGCCTCTTTACCGAAACATCGGTACAGTTTACCAACAGCAAATCATCATTTGAATCAACGTTCCTCAATAATCCCGGGTTTAACTCTAAACAGGTAACCCGCGAAACAAGTGTTAACTTTGTATTGCCCACATCACTTTTCCTTGCTATAAATCTATAAATCATCATCTCTGAAATCATGGCAAAAAAAATCAATCTCCTTCTTCTTTCAGCAGTAGTGCTGCTGCTGGTGTTAAATGCCTGCCGCAAAGAAACTCCGGTAACGGGCTCTTCCTCTCCTACCCTTCCCGAAGTTCCTTACAATTATGTAAACCATACTTTTTTAAACGGCAACGACCCCTTCTTTAATCAACCCGAAAACAACCGGATAACCAACGAAGGAGCAACATTGGGAAGAGTGTTATTTTACGATGCTAAACTTTCATTAAACAATACGGTAGCCTGCGCCACCTGCCACAAACAGAACTTTGCCTTTGCCGATAACACAAAAGGAAGCATCGGCTTTGAAAGCAAAACAACACCACGCAACTCACCTGCCATTATCAATGCAGGCATGAGCAGCGGTTATTTCTGGGATATAAGAGCCTTAACACTGGAAGAGCAAGTGCTGATGCCCGTTAAAAATCACGTAGAGATGGGTCTGGAGAACATGGATAACCTTGAAATAAAACTCAGAAAACAGGATTACTATGCTCCGCTTTTTGAAGATGCTTTCGGCACAACAGAGATAAGCCGTGAGCGCATTGCTATGGCTCTGTCGCAGTTTCTGCGTTCAATGGTTTCGTACCGCTCAAAATACGATGCAGGCCTTGCCGCTAATTTCGAAAACTTCAGCGCACTTGAAAAAATGGGTAAAGATTTATTCTTCAGCTGGGATATGACTTGCCAGGGTTGCCACAGCGGAGATAATTTCAATGGTTGGGGAACATCAGCTGCCAACATTGGTCTGGACGACAACTATACCGACAACGGCATGGGTGATTTACTGGTAAATCAGGATGCTTCATTTGATGGTTTATTCAAAGTGCCTTCACTGCGCAATTTGGCGGTAACAGCGCCTTACATGCACGATGGCCGTTTTATTTCGTTGGAAGATGTAATAGAACACTACAACACAGGCGTAAAAAAACACCGCAATCTTGATTACCGCTTAACCGAAGGTGGTGGTTTTTTCTTCCTTGAAGGTGACGGTGGTGGAAACGGTATCCCTGTTATTGATCCTTTGCCCGGTGGCTCTGATTTTGGCAACCCGAGAAAACTAAACCTTACCGAAGTTCAGAAACGATCATTGGTAGCATTTCTGCAAACATTAACAGACTATGAGTTGATGCGTGATCCTAAGTTTTCAAATCCGTTTACGGCTAATTAAGGCTCTGCTCGTCATGCTGAACTTGTTTCAGCATCTCCAAGAAGACCCTGAAACAAGTTCAGGGTGACGGACAGCTAATCCCCTGCCAGCCTCAAACTAAACCTGAAACCCAGCAATCCTATTCGGAAAGTAAGCTCATTCCATTTTATCTTTAGCAGGAAAACAAGAATGGAGAACCGGCCAAACTGCCTGAAATTATTGCTCAGGTAATCGCACTGAAACCATAACTTCAGAAAAGGAAGAAGGATGGCAAACTCCCCTTTGTAGCTGTCAAAACCCGTTCTGAAATACTTACCAAGTCTGAAATCGGTAATATGCTGAATGCCGTATGCATTTTTGTTATCAGTACTTTTGATGGAAGAAGCACGCGCTACAAACCTGACGATAAAAGGAATATTAAGATTGGTGTACACCTTATCAGTATGCAGCTCAAAACCCAGCCGCAAAGGCATTTCAGCAGTAGTCCTTCTTTTCTCAAAAAGACTTAAATGATAAACCATCTTACTTGCTTTGCGAACTTTGCGCATTCTTTGCGAACTTTGCGGTAAAAGTAACAAATGAAAATCCTGTCCACTTCCCAAATCCGTGAAGCCGATGCTTATACCATCGCACACGAGCCCATTGCTTCTATTGATTTAATGGAGCGCGCAGCAAGTGCCTGCGCAGAATGGATTGCAAACCGATATTCAGACGGTGCTGCGTTTTACATCTTTTGCGGAACAGGCAACAATGGCGGTGACGGATTAGCCATTGCACGCATTCTTAACAACACCAAATACTATAACATCAAGGTATTTGTTATCCGCCACAACGATAAAACAACACTGGATTTTTCAACCAATCTGTCACGATTAGCTAAAAGCAAAAACATTGACATCACAGATATTTCAGACACTTCACAACTACCCGAAATACCTGAAACTGCTGTTATCATTGATGCTTTACTCGGCAGTGGTTTATCCAAATCCTTAACAGGCTTGCTTGCAGATGTTGTGCAACACATCAATAAGTCAAAAGCAGCAACCATTATTTCAATAGACATCCCAACAGGGCTTTTTGCAGAAGACAATTCCGCTAATACCGGTAAAGTAATTCAGGCTGATTACACACTAACATTTGAGTTGCCGAAACTTGCTTTTCTCTTCCCTGAAAATGCTCCCTTTGTTGGCGAATGGCAGGTGTTGCCCATTGGTTTAAACAAAGAGTTTATTGCACAAGCAGCAACAGATTATCATTATATCACCGAAGAAATTATTCTGCCCTTGCTGAAAAAGCGCGACAAGTTTTCACACAAAGGCACTTACGGTCATGCCTTAATCATTGCAGGCAGCAAAGGCAAAATGGGTGCTACGGTTATGGCTGCAAAGAGTGCTTTGCGCGCAGGTGCAGGATTAGTCAGTGTACATATTCCGAATTGCGGCTACACAGTGTTACAATCATCTGTTCCCGAAGCCATGTGCGAAACAGATGCAAACGAAACACATATTTCAGGAAGAATAAAAACAGGGAGCTGCAATGCAGTTGCTGTTGGTCCCGGTATTGGGAATGACGCTGATACCGTAAGAGCATTAAAACTATTGATACAGGATACCACTATAAACACGGTGTTTGATGCCGATGCACTCAACATCATTGCCGACAATAAAACATGGTTTGCATTCATGCGTGGCGGAAGTATTCTTACTCCGCATCCAAAAGAATTTGAACGCCTCTTTGGCAAGAGCAACAACAGCTTTGAACGATTAAAACTGCAACGCGAAATGGCAATGAAGTATGGCTTTTACATTGTTTTAAAAGGTGCGCATACTGCAATTGCATTCCCTGACGGAAGCGTATATTTCAACTCAACCGGCAATCCCGGCATGGCAACCGGTGGCAGCGGTGATGTACTGACAGGAATTATCTGCGGTTTGATTGCGCAAGGCTACAAACCGCATGAAGCAAGTGTGCTGGGAGTTTACTTGCACGGTGTTGCCGGTGATATTGCCGCAGAGAAAATGAGTGAACAAGGAATGACTGCTGGGGATATTATTGATGGTATGGGGGAAGCGTGGAAGAAGGTGAAGTAATCGTCATGCTGAACTTGTTTCAGCATCTCAAAATAAGACCCTGAAACAAGTTCAGGGTGACGTTTGCTTCAACAAACTTATAAACTCCTTCGCCTTTTCATTACCAAACGTTTTGTCTTCGTAACTCTTTACCCAACGAATACCACGCGAAGCGCTGGTAAGCCAGAGTTCATCAGCAGTTTTAAGAAAGTCTTCTTCAATAGTTGTTTCATTCAGTTCAATGCCTGCACGTTTGGCAACGGAAAGCATAACCATCCGCATCACACCATCTAAACAGGCCTCAGAAAGCAAAGGAGTATAAATCACATTATCCTTCACTACAAAAACGTTGGCATTGCTGCCTTCCGCAATCCGTCCGGCATCATTCAATAAAAGGCAATCATCCAACTTTTGTTCTTTGGTAAATTCCGAAGCAAGTACATACAATAATGCATTGCCACTTTTCAATTCCGATAATTTATTGAATGGCTTTTTAATATCGCGAAAGATACCAACATTTATTCCTTCTTCATTCAACATATATTCTTTTTCCAGAACAACTTCAGCTTCTAATACCCAGGAAGCTGCATTGCTTTCTGATTGATAAAAGCCTGAACCATCTCGATAAAACGTAAGCCTTGCCCTTCCTCCCTGCTCTATTTTGTTTTCGTTTGCCAGTTGTTCAACAGCAGCAGCAAAATAATCAGGTGTAAAACTATCAGGCTTCTGCATTTTCAATGCTGCAAGGGTTTTATCCAACCGTTTGCAATGCTCCTCAACAAACAAAGGCTTGCCATTTTTAATGCGTATAGATTCAAAGAATGAATCACCATAACGGAAAGCACGGTGAGCATGACTGAACAATAAAGTTCCCGTTGGCAACAAGTTTCCGTTATGTAAAATATAACTCATCTGCTGCAATAATACGGCTTTTGAATTTTACCTATTTTCGCAACCACTAAATAACCAAAAATGAACTACGATTTAATTGTGATTGGAAGCGGACCCGGTGGATATGTGGCTGCAATACGTGCTGCTCAACTTGGTTTAAAAACCGCAATAGTTGAAAAATCTGAACTGGGCGGTGTATGCCTCAATTGGGGATGCATACCTACCAAAGCTTTACTAAAGAGCGCACAGGTTTTTGAATACCTGAACCATGCTGCTGATTACGGAATTAAAGTTACCGGAGGGGAAGCAGATTTAACTGCAATGGTAACGCGTAGTCGCGGTGTTGCAGACGCAATGAGTAAAGGTGTTCAATTCCTGTTAAAGAAAAATAAGATTGATGTCATTCAGGGCTTCGGAAAGATTATGGCTGCAAAAAAAGTAGAAGTAAAAGCTGCGGATGGAACAACTGCTATTTATGAAGCAACAAGCATTATTCTTGCAGTTGGCGCACGTTCACGCGAGTTGCCCAACTTAAAACAGGATGGCAAAAAAATAATCGGTTATCGAGAAGCAATGGTTTTAGATAAGAAACCAAATTCAATGGTGGTAGTAGGTTCAGGTGCTATTGGTGTTGAGTTTGCTTATTTCTACAAAGCAATTGGTGTGGATGTTACCATTGTTGAGTTTCTTCCCAATATAGTTCCTGTAGAGGATGAAGAAGTTTCAAAACAATTAACTCGTTCATTCAAAAAAGCAGGAATAAAAATAATGACCGATTCATCTGTTGAATCAGTTGACACCACCGGAAAGACCTGCAAAGTGAAAGTGAAAACCAAGAAAGGTGTTGAAGAACTGGAAGCGGATATTGTGCTCAGTGCAGTTGGAATTGCTGCTAACCTTGAAGGTATTGGTCTGGAAGATGTTGGTGTTGCTACCGACAAGGGAAAAATCCTTGTCAACAAATATTATCAAACTAATATACCTGGCATCTATGCAATCGGAGATTGCGTGCCCGGACAAGCATTGGCGCACGTTGCCAGCGCAGAAGGAATAATTTGTGTTGAGAAAATTACTGGTCATAATCCCGAACCTTTGGATTATAACAACATTCCGGGTTGCACCTATTGTCAGCCGGAGATTGCATCCGTTGGCTACACCGAAAAGGCAGCAACAGAAGCAGGTTATGAATTAAAGATTGGTAAATTCCCGTTCACTGCTTCAGGTAAAGCAAAAGCAGGAGGCAATGCCGATGGTTTTGTAAAACTGATTTTTGATGCAAAATACGGTGAGTTACTGGGCGCACATCTGATTGGTGCCAACGTAACCGAAATGATTGCCGAACTGGTTCATGCCCGCAAATTAGAAACAACAGGGCACGAATTGATAAAAACTGTTCACCCACACCCTACCATGAGCGAAGCAATAATGGAAGCTGCTGCTGCTGCTTACGGAGAAGTGATACATCTCTAAATGTGCGGAATTACAGGCGTAATCGCGTTTACTGAAAAAGGAAAAGAAAGCTTTTCTCTTCTTGGCGATTCGCTGAAAGCACTTGCCCAACGTGGTCCTGACGGAGAAGGCAAATACATTCATAACAATGTTGCCTTAGGTCACAGAAGACTTGCTATCATTGATACAAGTGCTGTTGCTAATCAACCTTTCACAGATGCATCGGGAAGATACACCATCGTTTTCAACGGTGAGTTTTTCAACTTTAAAGAACACCGCGATAAAGTAAAAGACTATCCATTGCGCTCTACCAGCGACACAGAAGTTTTACTTTATCTCTACATCAAATACGGTACTGCCTGCCTTGAATTCATAAATGGCTTTTTCGCATTAGCAATTTACGATAACGTAGAAGAAAAAACGTTTATCGCCCGCGACAGAATGGGAATAAAACCCCTGCTGATTTACAAAGACGAAAACAAACTGCTGTTTGCTTCTGAAATGAAAGCGTTGCTTGCGTTTGGTATTCCGCGCGAAATGGATGAAACCTCCTTGTGGCAATATATTCAGTTTAATTATATACCATCACCGAATTCTATTTTCAGAAATGTAAAAAAGATGGAAGCGGGAACTTTTATGGAAATCCATAATGGTGAAATCCGGATAAAAAGATATTATTCCATTCCTTCTCAGCCTTCTGTAAACCCTGAAAAAGATTACGAAAAAGCAAAACAAAAACTGGAAGAACTATTAGATAATTCAGTTCAGAAAAGATTGATTTCTGATGTTCCGTTGGGTGCTTTTCTCAGCGGTGGTGTTGATTCATCGGTAGTGGTAGCCTTGGCTTCACGACACACCACTCACATGAATACGTTTTCAATCGGTTATAAAGACGAGCCGCTCTTTGACGAAACAAAATATGCTGAACTCGTGGCGAAAAAATTCAACACCAATCACACTGTTTTTAAACTCAGCAATGATGATTTATTTGAAAATCTTCATAACGTTCTTGATTATATTGACGAACCTTTTGCTGATTCATCAGCACTGGCAGTTAATATCCTGAGCATGCACACACGCAAACATGTAACCGTTGCGCTTTCGGGTGATGGCGCTGACGAGATGTTTGGCGGCTACAACAAACATACGGCAGAATTCAGAGTGAGAAAAAAAGGGCTGACAGAAACTGCTGTAAAAACACTAAATCCTTTGTGGAACGCACTCCCGAAATCGCGCAATTCTGCGTTTGGAAATAAGGTCCGTCAACTGCAAAAATTTGGTGAAGGATTAAATCTTTCAGAAAAAGAACGTTATTGGAAATGGGCATCGTGGTATGATGCTAATGGCGCAGAAGCTTTGCTCGCAAAGGCGCAGAGGCGCGAAGAGTATGAAAACAGAAAAAATGAACTTCTAAAAAACATTAAAGCCAATGGTGATTTCAATGAAGTTCTTTACACCGATATGCATTTGGTTTTGCAAGGCGACATGCTCACCAAAGTTGATTTAATGAGTATGGCAAACAGTCTTGAAGTTCGTGTTCCATTTCTGGATTACACAGTTGTTGATTTCGCATTCTCATTGCCTACCGAATTCAAAATAAATTCACAAACAGGGAAACGAATTCTCAAAGAAGCATTCAGAAAAGAATTGCCCGAAGAGCTTTTCAATCGTGGGAAACAGGGGTTTGAAGTTCCTTTATTGAAATGGTTCAGAACAGGACTTAAATCAATGATTATGGATGACCTGCTCAGCAAAGATTTTATACAAGAGCAAGGGATTTTCAATCCTGCTGAAATTAAAAATCTGAAACAAAAACTTTTTTCAACCGACTCCGGAGATGCTGCCACACTTACCTGGAACATGTTGGTTTTTCAGCATTGGTGGAAAAAATATATGGCTTAGTTTTTTGAATTCTTCTTATATTTAAGCCTCTGTGAACTAAGATATATGCCGAAAATTCTACGTATTGCCAACCGTTTCAATCTTGGCGGTCCTACTTATAACGTTGCTTACCTGACCAAATACATTTCCTCTGAATTCGAAACGCTTTTGGTTGGAGGAGAAAAAGACGATAGCGAAGAAGGCTCGGAACATATTTTGGAAGATTTAGGAATAAAACCTCTGATTATTCCCGAAATGAAACGAGAAATAGATGTGAAAGAAGACCGTGCAGCATACCTGAAGTTAAAACAAATCATCAAAGAATTTAATCCTGATATTGTTCATACCCATGCTTCAAAAGCAGGAACACTTGGACGTTTGGCAGCTTTCAGCATGAATGTTCCGGTGGTGGTGCATACGTTTCACGGACATGTTTTTCATTCCTATTTCGGAAAACTAAAAACAGAATTTTATAAAAATGTAG
Source organism: Chitinophaga pinensis (assembly GCA_945870105.1). Taxonomy (GTDB): domain Bacteria; phylum Bacteroidota; class Bacteroidia; order SXHM01; family SXHM01; genus SXHM01. The sequence continues at coordinate 18,403 of CAMBRL010000028.1, read as the reverse complement.
AGCGATACCTTGCGCTGAGAAGTTCTAAAATTATTGCCATAAGCGAAAAGCAAAAAGAAGAACTTGCGCTGATCCATAAAATTTGTCCTTCTAAAAAAATTGAAGTTATTCCGCTTGGTTTCGATTTGAATAAGTTCAACGAAAACAAAGAAGAAAACCGTAAAAAATTCAGAACAAAATACAAAGTTGCTGATGATGAAATCGTGATTTCAATTATTGGCAGGATTGTTCCTGTAAAAAATCATGAACTGTTTTTGAAGGCAATAAAAAATGCAACTGAAAAAACTTCAAAGAAAATCAGAGCATTTGTAGTTGGAGATGGTGAAGACAGGCAAAAAATTGAAAACTTTGCAATTGGATTAGGACTTAATATTACCGACTGGCCTCAGGGAGAAAGGATTGCAACCGTAACTTTCACTAGCTGGATAAAAGATGTGGAATTAGTTACAGCAGGTTCAGATATAATTGCAATGACATCGCTGAATGAGGGAACTCCGGTAAGTTTAATTGAGGCCCAGGCTGCAGGCAAACCAATAGTTACAACCAATGTTGGCGGTATTGAAAATATAACTATCCCAGGAGTTACTGCGCTGCTGTCAGAACGGAATGATATAACAAAACTCTCCGATAACCTATTAAAACTCATTGAAGATAATACCCTTCGTTCAACCATGAGTGCAAAAGGTTGGGAATTTGTGAAAGAAAAATACCATTACACCCGTCTGACAAAAGACATGGAAAACCTGTATTTTTCTCTTCTTGCCAGGCAGAACAGTAAACGTACCTCGTTTACTAAAAAATGATATTTTTGTGAACTTTTGTTGAAAACAAGGTAATGCGGGCAAGATTTATTTTATTTCTCATAATAGTTGCAGGGTTAAGTTCCTGCAAACTCATCAATCGTGACAGGATGTTGCAAACCGATGAAAACTATCCGTATGCACAGTTTTCAGATAAAATTGACCGTGAATACAAGATTTCACCGAATGATATTATTACATTCCAACTGTTCGCGAATGATGGATTTCAGCTAATTAACATAGGTGGGGGCTCATCAGCAGGCAGTGGTGGACAATCTGGACAACAAAGCGGAGGCGGTGGAACATATACCGTAGAATACGATGGCTTTATTAAACTCCCTGTTGTAGGAAGAACCTATGTTAAGGGTTTAACTGTAAGGCAAATGGAGATGATGCTGGAAGAGTTATTTGCCGAGTATTATCATAAACCATTTGTTATGCTCAAGGTAAATAACAGGCGAGTAATGGTTTTTGCTGGCGGAAATTCAAAAGTTGTTACACTTATGAATGACAACACTACACTTTTTGAAGTGCTAGCCACTATTGGCGGGATGCCGGAAAACGGCAAAGCTGACCAGATAAAAATTATAAGAGGTGACCTCAAAAATCCTGAAGTTTACATGATTAATCTCTCAACCCTGGAAGGAATAAAAAACTATGATTTGGTAATGCAGGGAAATGATATCATTTACATCGAAACCAGGAAAGACTCCATTACAAAAACGATTGCATTGCTTGGTCCATATTTCACTTTAATAAGTACAGCCCTTCTTATTTATGGCTTAGCAACATCATTTGGAAAATAATATATGGCAGTAAAAAAAATATCGCCAATAAATGATGATTTTGATCTTGGGCTGCTTGTCACTACAGCAAAGAAAAGCATTATATGGTCTCTCCTATTCTTTGCATTCTGTGCGCTTATAGCCTTCGTTTACCTCCGTTATACACAACCTGAGTATAAATCAAGTTCTATCATTCAACTTGGATTTGATGACAATGCTGGGAAAATACTTCAAACCAAAAACATCTATCAGGAGTACAACTATAAAGATATTGAGTTACTGCGATCACCTATATTTATTCAACGAACTTTATCAAAACTACCTCTTGATATTGGCTATTTTACAAAGGGCACTGTTTTAAGTTCTGAGCAATATAAAAGCTCAGCTTACAAAGTAGAATATATTATTGTTAGTTCAGAACTATATAATATTCCAATAGCTGTTGAATTTATAGATAAGACAAAAGCTACGATTTCTTATACAATCGGGAATAATCAACTAAGTAAGGACTTCTTGTTATCGGACACACTGATAACTGAACATGCAAAGTTTAAAGTTACTATTGAAGAATATAAGAAGCTAGATGTGCAAAAACAAGAATCGAACAACCAATTCTATTTTATTATTTACGATCCGGGCACCGTTGTTCCAAGATATTTAAGTCAACTCGAAATTAGTATTTTGAATGAACAAGCCCGAACAATTCAGATTACGGTAAAAGATTTTAATGCAAGAAAATCTGCCGATATAGCCAATTCAATAGGTTCAGAATTTTTAGACTTTGATAAAGAAAAGAAAGGCGAAAGTGCAGATAATGTGATTGTTTTTATTGACACCCAACTGGGAATGGTTTATGATCGTTTATATGAAACTGAAAATGAGATTCAAGACTTTAAAGATCGCTATAACATTAAATCTGATGATATAAAAAGTTTTGATTTAAAACCTCTTCCAGATTTTCTCAGCCGAATTGAAAGTTTTGAAGAAGATTTGATTAAACTTGAATACAATCTTAACATTTACAATAAAATTGAAGCTGAAGTTGCATCAAATAATAGTCTTGATGTATATAGCCTTGTATCACTCATAGCCGGTGCCGATAATGATGGGGTTGTTTCTGCGCAACTGAATTCACTGCAGTCATTACTCTTAGAAAGAGAACAAATACAATATATCGTTACAAAAAACAGTGAGCAAATCCGTTCCCTTGATTACAAGATAGCTATTCAGAAAAAATTGCTTTCCGAAAGCCTTTCCGCTTCAAAAAATAGAATTAAAGAAAAGATTAATGAACTCAAATCAAAGATAAAAGAATACGAAAAAAACATTATTCCAGTCAGACAAGATGGGAAACCCGAATATAATGAAATTGAACTTGCCCGATTACAAAGGATATATCAGATAAATGAGAATTTCTATAATAACCTTGTTACTAAAAAAGCCGAATTTGCTATTTCAAGAGCGGGTTATGTTTCCAATAATATCATTCTTGAAACAGCTAAAACGCCCACCAATCCTGTTTCTCCAAATACAAATCTTGTAATTTATTTATTAATTGCAGGAGGGATTGTATTAAGCATTGGTTTGATAATTGTAAGATACATTTTGCACAATGATATAGTTTCTCTAAATGACATCCAACGTCATACTTCTGCTCCTATACTTGGTATTGTTCCAAAATACACAAAGGATATTCCTGTTTCTCAACTTCTAGTTGATAAAAGCCCTAAATCAATGATTTCAGAAGCTTTCCGTTCAATAAGAACTAACCTACAATTTATTTCCAATGAAAAAGGTGCAAAAATTATATCTGTAACGTCAACAATTTCAGGAGAAGGAAAAACTTTTGTAGCTATTAATTTAGGTGGTATTCTAGCTTTTGCGGGAAACAAAGTTGTAATTATTGACTTGGATATGCGTAAACCAAAAATTCACGTTGGTTTTGGTGTTGCCAATACAAAGGGCATGAGCACCATTCTTATTAACCAGACTACTCCGGAAGAATGTATTCAAAAAAGCACCCTTGATAATTTAGATTTTATAACAGCAGGTCCAATTCCACCAAATCCTTCAGAGTTGATTATCAGTCAGGAAATGGACAATCTTCTTGAATACCTGAAAACTATTTATGATATTGTGATTATTGACAACCCACCTGTTGGGATTGTAACAGATGGTATCGCTAATATGCAGAAATCAGATTATCCACTTTATATTGTGCGCTCTCAATATTCAAAACGCCAGTTTATTGAAAATATTAATCACATTATTGAAGAAAATAAAATCAAAAAGCTTTCTATAGTTCTAAATGGCGTTGACATGGAAAGAGGTAGATATGGATATGGGGGATATGGATACGGAGGATATGGATATGGATACGGGTATGGGTACGGGTATGGATATGGGTATGGTTATTATGAGGAAGATAGTGAGAAAAAGGAAAGCCGCTTTTTAGATATCTTAAAAAGTAAAGAAAAGAAGAAATGATAATTCAAGAAACAGGAATTGAAGGGTTGTTGCACCTGATTCCAAAAGTGTTTGAAGATTCCAGAGGTTATTTTTTAGAAGCTTATAACAAACAAGTCTTTAGTGATTTAGGCATTAATGCAACCTTTGTTCAGGATAACCTTTCAAAATCCGAGAAAAACGTACTACGGGGGCTTCATTTTCAAAATCCTCCTCACGCTCAGGGTAAATTAGTAAGTGTAATCTGTGGCGCTGTATTAGATGTTGCTGTAGATATAAGAAAGAGCTCCCCTACTTATGGTAAATACTATGCTGCTGAATTATCTGAGAAAAATAAACACATCTTGTGGATACCTCCCGGTTTTGCGCATGGCTTTGTTACATTGGAAGACAATACAATCTTTTCTTACAAATGCACCGGACTTTACAATAAATCAGCAGAAGATTCAATCCTTTGGAACGACCCAGATTTGAATATCAACTGGGGAATAGTAAGTCCAAAGCTATCTGAAAAAGACCAAAATGCTCAAACGTTTAAGGGCTTTCATTCAAAATTTTAGCTTACTTTTGCAGCCTCAAATTTTTAAGGCTTGGAAAAAGGAACATACTACTTAATAGTTTACATAGGTTTTTTCATCACAACCTTCCTGTTTTCGTTTCTTATAAACGGCTTATTCCTGAAATTTTCAAGAACACTGGGAATACGGAGCAATGAAAGTCGTGATATACGATGGAGTTCTACAACCAAGCCTGCATTTGGGGGCATTTCATTCTATATAATCTTTCTGCTTTCAGTTGCGTCTCATGCTATTTTTTTTCAATCAAATGCATTTCTTGACTTGCAACTGATTGGAGTGCTTACCGCCTGCACACTTGGTTTTATTGTAGGGCTTGCCGATGACGCCTACAACACAAAACCTTTCCTTAAATTTTTTGCGCAGGTTACCTGTTCAGCCATTCTTATTGTTACCGGAACCTACATCAATTTTTTTCCGTGGGATTGGGTAAATTATTTGCTTACAGCATTTTGGGTAATTGGGTTAATGAACTCTATTAATATGCTTGATAACATGGACGGAATAACCACAAGTGTTTCCATTTCCGTTGTTCTTTCTGCTATTTTTATGTTGATTACCAATAGCGATTATTCAAATATCCACTTGATTATTCTTATAGGGGTTTTGTCTGCATTACTTGGTTTTTTGTATTTCAACTGGAATCCTTCAAAAATGTATATGGGGGATACAGGGAGTCAGTTTCTAGGTGTTTTCCTTGCTGCATTAGGAATTATTTACTTCTGGAATGTTTATGCTGTTGACGGAGATATTGCCACCAATCCAAAAATTCAAACTAAGCAATTGATTATTCCTCTATTGGTTTTTATCATTCCTATTATTGATACAACAACTGTTGTAATTAATCGTCTTATGAAAGGCCAATCTCCATTTGTAGGAGGAAAAGATCATACTACTCATCATGTTTCTTATCTTGGATTCAGCGATAGCCAAGTGGCATGGATATATTTTGACCTTTCATTATTTTCATTGTTGTTACTTATTATTATTGAGAAATATATCCTTCATTGGGGATATATGCACTTTTTAATTTTCTTTACTTATTTCCTTGTCTTATTTACTGCACTCTACTCCACCACAAGGATAAATCGCAAAAAAGAACAGAATTGAATTTATTTTATAAACGCTGCCTGATTTTTTTGCGCAGCAAGCGATTTTACACGCTTGCTGTTTTGCTGTTGATTATTACAGGAGCGAGGTTGTTTATTTTTTCAATCACTAAAAAAGAAGACGATAAAAATTATCATCGCTATTTTCAGGATAATTATAAAATTTTTAGCATTAAAATTCCTGAAAATCTCAGTTTCGCAAATGAATCTGTACCACTTCATGATTTTGATTTCCACGAACGTATTGACCGTGAATTGACCGTAAATACTTACTGGCAAAGCAATACATCTTTTTTCCACAAACGTGCTCACCGTTGGTTTCCCGTGATTGAACCAATTCTCAAAAAGAACGGAATTCCTGATGATTTTAAATATCTCGCATTAATTGAAAGCGGATTGACCAACATTGTTTCTCCTGCAGGAGCAACAGGCTTCTGGCAGCTGATGGAAGAGCCTGCAAAAAAATATGGTTTACAAATTGACAAGGAAGTAGACGAACGCTACAACGTAGAAAAATCTACGGAAGCAGCGTGTAAATATCTGCACGAAGCATATTCCATTTTTGGCAATTGGACAATGGCTGCTGCGAGCTATAATATGGGAATGAATGGCGCACAGCGCCAATTGGAAAAACAGAAAGTAAATAATTATTACGATTTACTTTTGGGCGAAGAAACTTCACGCTATTTATTTCGCATTCTTGCAGCAAAATGTATTATGGAACACCCACAGGATTATGGATTTTACCTGCGTAAAAAGGATTTATATCCACCTTTTAAAACACACGAAATAACACTGGATACTGCTGTTGTTGATTTCACTGATTACGCTATTGCAAATAAAGTAAATTACAAAATTCTAAAAATGTTCAATCCTTGGTTGCGACAGGGTTTTCTGACTAACAAAGAGCAAAAAAAATACATTATCAAACTTCCTGTTGAAGGCTTTACTGATTTTGAAAAATTGTTAGACAGCGATGAGGGAAGGGCAATTGATTCGGTTTACACTATTTCGGTTCCTGCTGATACTATTCCTGTAATTAACAACAGGTAATACTGATGCGTTTATGATTGAAACCGACAACGAGCAGATAGAAATTTACGGTGCGCGGGAACACAATCTGAAGAATATTGATGTAATTATCCCACGCAACAAAATGGTTGTTATTACTGGCTTGAGCGGGAGCGGAAAATCATCTCTTGCATTTGATACTATTTATGCCGAAGGACAACGCAGATACATTGAAAGCTTTTCTGCTTATGCGCGTCAATTCCTTGGTTCACTGGAGCGACCTGATGTAGATAAGATTAACGGGCTAAGTCCTGTTATTTCTATTGAGCAAAAAACTACCAACAAAAACCCGCGCTCAACAGTTGGAACGATTACGGAGATTTATGATTTCATGCGTTTGCTTTTTGCACGCGCTGCCGATGCATATTCGTATGTAACCAATGAGCGAATGGTGAAATACACCGATGAGGAAATCCTCACGCTCATTCTTAAAAATTTCAACGGTAAAAAAATAGCATTGCTTGCACCTGTGGTAAAGGGAAGAAAAGGTCATTACCGCGAATTGTTTGAACAATTACTGAAACAAGGTTTTACCAAGGTGCGCGTAGACGGAGAAGTTCTGGAACTCAACAGTAAGATAAAAATTGACCGCTACAAAACCCACGACATAGAAATTGTTGTTGACAGAATTGAAGCCAACGAAGCTTCACGGCAGCGCTTATCGCAAAGCATGCACACTGCTATGAAACATGGCAAAGGCTCGCTAATGGTGATGGACAGCGACACTTCAGTTATCCGTTTTTTTAGTCGCAATTTAATGTGTCCGACTTCGGGTATTGCGTATGATGATCCTGCACCAAATATGTTTTCGTTCAACTCGCCTTACGGTGCTTGTCCGCGCTGCAACGGGCTGGGAACGGTTAGTGAAATTGATGCCAATAAAATTATTCCCGACAAAAAACTGAGTATCAAAAAAGGTGCGCTTGTGCCGCTTGGCGAATATAAAGACAATTGGATTTTCAGACAGATTGAAGCAATTGGTGAGAAATACAATTTCAAACTTACCGACCCTGTTTCAGATATTTCAGATGATGCCATCAATGTTATTTTGTATGGCAGCAGCGAAGTTTTTAAAGTACGAGAAAGCGCCTATGGCAGCAGCGGAACAGGCTACTCACTTTCTTTTGAAGGAATTGTAAATTTTATTGCCCGCCAAAATAATGACGAGCAAAAATCCAAGTCATTGGAAAACTGGATTACAAGTTTTCTGGAAAAGAAACCGTGTCCGAAATGCCACGGCAGCAGGTTAAAGCAAGAGTCACTTTACTTCCGTGTAGCAGAAAAAAATATTTACGAACTGGCATGCATGGACATTCAAATGCTAAATGATTGGTTCACTGCTGTAGATAAAAAACTAAGCAAGAAACAATTGGTTATTGCAACCGAAGTTTTAAAAGAAATACGCACTCGCATTGAATTTCTATTAGGTGTTGGCTTGGATTATCTTACGCTTGACCGCAGCACTCGCAGTCTTTCTGGTGGTGAGGCACAGCGTATTCGTTTGGCAACGCAGATTGGTTCGGCATTGGTTGGTGTGCTTTATATTCTGGATGAGCCAAGCATTGGTTTGCATCAGCGCGACAACCGCAAACTGATCACAGCTCTGAAAAATCTGCGCGACAGCGGCAACTCGGTGATTGTGGTAGAACATGATAAAGACATGATTCTTGCTGCCGACCATGTCATAGATATTGGTCCTGGTGCTGGTATTCACGGAGGAAGAATTATTGGCGAAGGGAATTTTCTAAAATCTAAATCAGGGTTTAAAATTCCACCAAATACAATCAGCTCAACCATAGATTACATCACAGGTAAAAGACAAATTGAAATTCCTGCCAAACGCAGAAAAGGAAACGGGAAATCACTTACTATTAAAGGCGCATCGGGAAACAATTTAAAAAATGTAACAGTAGAATTTCCGCTAGGGAAGTTTATTTGCGTTACAGGCGTTTCCGGAAGCGGAAAGTCTTCGTTGATTAACGAAACTGTTTTTCCTGTGCTGAATAATTATTTCTACCGCAGCAGTCTGCGACCTCTTGAGCATAAAAGTGTTGACGGAATAAAAAACATCGACAAAGTAATTGCTATTGACCAAAGTCCTATCGGGCGCACACCACGAAGCAATCCAGCAACCTACACCAGTGTTTTCAGTGACATACGTAATCTGTTTGCCCAACTTCCAGAAGCACAAATTCGCGGCTACAAACCGGGGCGTTTTTCATTCAATGTTCCGGGCGGAAGATGCGAAACCTGCATGGGTGGTGGCGTGCGCACGATTGAAATGAATTTCCTCCCTGATGTTTATGTGCATTGCGAAACCTGCAACGGTAAAAAATACAACCGCGAAACACTGGAGGTTCGCTTCAAAGGAAAAAGTATTTACGATGTTCTGAATATGGACATTGATACAGCCGTTGAGTTTTTTGAAAGCATTCCAAGTATCGTTGGCAAAATAAGAACCATGCAAAACGTAGGACTTGGTTACATCACTTTAGGACAAAGCAGTGTAACCCTTTCGGGAGGCGAAGCGCAACGCATAAAGCTTGCAACAGAACTTAGCAAACGTGATACAGGAAATACGTTTTACATTCTTGATGAACCAACCACCGGTTTACATTTTGAAGATATCCGTGTATTACTTCAAGCACTAAACTCATTGGTAGAAAAAGGCAACACTGTTGTTGTAATTGAACACAACCTTGACATTATAAAAGTTGCTGACCACATAATTGACCTTGGTCCCGAAGGTGGTGAACGTGGTGGAAAAATTCTTTGTGAAGGCACACCCGAACAAGTGGCAAAAGCCAAGAACAGCTTTACTGCTGAGTTTCTGAAGGAAGAGTTGAATTAATAGGATGCCTGTTGTAATATTCTTAACGCGTTAACTGCCGTTAATCGAGTATATCAAACTATATGTATGCATATTGAGTTAAACAACTCAAATGAAAAAAATTGTCCTTACATATTTTAATATCATGTACACTTTAGTAGAGACATTTTTATCCAACGCAAACTATTATCTACTGCTTGGGTTTAGCACTATCGTGCTGTTGCAGATGTTCGACTATTAATTCTATTCTGAAGGTTAGTCAGGCATTAGTTTACCACTCATCGCATCACATCCTATTTGGTATTTAAAAAAATATAACTTTACGCGGCTCAAAAAATAACAATTCCTTAATTAATCAATAACATTATGAATAAAAAACTTTACTCATTTTTTGCATCGCTTTTGCTTGCAACTATTATCACACCTGCGTTTGCGCAATTAGATTGTTCAGACGGAAGGTATTACAACCGCACTTATTTCAGTGCGTTTGACACTACCGATAACATTCTTTTCGGGTCGGGTCCAGCAGTTGGTAATGGACAAACACAACTACTTAAAATGTGTGTATTTGAACCTCAGGGCGACCAACTGGCTAAACGTCCATTGATTGTTTTCACTTTTGGAGGAAGTTTTGTTACCGGAGAACGCACACAGGTTTATGCCATGTGCGAAGAGTTTGTTAAAATGGGTTATGTTGTTGCAGCTACTGATTACCGAGTTGGTTTTTTCTTCCCGAGCGAAGTAACTACTACACAAGCTGTAGTGCGCGGAATGCACGACATGAAAGCGGCCATCCGCTACTTTTATAAAGATGCACAAACCGTTAATGAATTTAACATTGATACTAACTACATTATTGTAGGCGGAGTTTCTGCCGGAGCTATATCTGCTATTCATACAGCCTATTTGAGCGAAAACAGCGAGATACCCGAATATCTCTATGGTGATACAGCCGGAATGGGCGGTGTGGAAGGTCTGAGCGGGAATCCCGGTTATTCAACAAAGGTGATTGGTGTAATCAGTTTCAGCGGAACTATTGGCGATACTGCATGGATAAATGCAGGTGATCCGGCTATTGTCAGCCTGCATGATGTGGGTGACCAAACAGTTCCTATCGGAACAGGACCTATTTCTGTTGGTGGTTTTCCAACCGGTCTAACTGCACATGGATCTAATACAATTACCGCAAAAACAGATATGCTCAGCATACCAAATGCTTTAAAAACCTACCCCGGAAACGGACACGTTGCCTACCTGCAAGGTTCACAAGAAGAATGGGACATAGCAGTGGATTACACCAAAGAATTTGTTGCCGATTTAGTTTGCGGAAGTCTTTTGCCGGCATCAGTTAAAGAGGAAGAAAACACTATTGTTGGTATTTATCCTAACCCATCAAACGGTGCATTTGCCATCACATTTGCCAATGCTGCAAAGAAAACCTTTACAGGAACTGTAACAGATGTAATGGGAAGAACAGTGAAAACTTTCAGCACTAACTCTGAGAAAGTAAATCTGGACTGCACTGACCTTACAGCAGGAATTTATTCTGTTGCTGTTAGCAATTCAACTCAACGTTTTACAGGGAAAGTAATCGTTAAATAATAAGATTGACTTTAGTAAATAAAAAAGGCTGGCGAATTCGCCAGCCTTTTTATTTATATAAAATCTACAAAGTTATCATCTCGGCAGCCTCTTTTCCACTGAGTGTTCCCAATGCAACTCCCATTCCGCCCATGCGCACCGCGCAATAGATATTGGGGGCAACCTGCTTAAGAATGGTGTCCTTCTCTGCTCCTACACCCATAATTCCGCTCCAGCGTTGTTCAATTTTACAAGTTGTTCCTGGAATTATAACAGTGTTCAGTATTTCTTCTAATCGCTGCTGCACTTTTTCGGTTAACCCAAACTCTGTAGTTTCTTCTGTTTTAAAATCAAGGTTGCGCCCGCCACCAAAGAGTATGCGATTACCAACATTTCGGAAATAGTAATAACCTTTATCGTAATGGAAAACTCCCTTCAGTTTTAAATCCTCAATCGGCTCTGTAATCAACACTTGAGCGCGAGCAGGTTTTACATCTAATTCAGGCATTAACTGTTTAGCAAAACCATTAGTAGCTGCAAGTATTTTTTTCGTTTTCAGTTCAAGATTAGTATTACATCTTAGCACAACTCCACTTGTTGTTGGCACAAAGCCGTTAACTTCAATTCCGTTCAGAATAATTACTCCTAACGATTGAACTTTTCTCAGAAGCTCAGCCATCATTTTACCTGTATTTACTTGTCCTTCCGCAATATTTTCAATAATGTGCTCAACTTTTGAGAAACCAAACGAAGCAATCTTTTCATCTGCTTTGCGAAAACAGTTTTCTATTCCTGTTGTTTTAAAAACCTGTTCGTTCAGGTAATCTAATTTGCTTTCACACTCTTCGTAAAGGGCAGCATCTTCTTTTCCGAAAATTTCAAATCCTCCGGTTTGAAGAAACCCGATGTTTGTATCGCCAAGATTTTCGCGCAACAACTTTAGTCCCTGAAAGCGTTTGCCAACCAATGAGAAAACTTTTTCTTCAGAATTAATTTTCAAATCATCCAACAATTCTGATGGACTTCCGAAACAGGCAAAACCTGCATTCTTAGTGCTTGCTCCACTTGGCAGCATTCCGCGTTCAAGAATTACAACTTTAAGTTGCGGATTATTTGTTTTGAGATAATAAGCAGCAGAAAGCCCGACAATACCGCTACCGATAATACAGACATCAATGTTGTTAAAGAAAGTTTCGTTTTCCCAGAAGCTAAAGTTCATGGGCGGCAAATCAATTCAGCATGAAAGGAACCGCCAACTCAAACTCCGGTATTTCAACACGTAATTTTTTATTGTCGGGAACGCGAACCATGTTGTAATAACCACTCATTCTGCCTATTGTTGTTTTCAGATTACAGGCCGATTCATAGTTATAATATTCACCCGGATGGAGAATGGGTTGTTTGCCAACAACACCTTCGCCATCTACTGTTGTGAGTTCTCCGTTGGAATCAAAAATATCCCAATGGCGACTTAAAAGCTGCACAGGAAAATCATTTGTGTTTTCGATAGTGATTTTATAAGTAAAAACGAAGTTGCCGCTGTCCATATCAGAATAGCGCTCTTCGTAGCCTGTTTCTACTGTTATTCTTACTCCGTCTGTTATCTGATTAACCATGTTGTTAGTTTTGAACGATGCAAGTATAGTGATTCAATTATATGAACGTAAAAATTCTCAAACAATTTTATTCATAAAATTAAGTTTCCACCAATAACTTATTCTGCAAAAAAATCAAAAATCGCGCAGCGAATTCAGAGACTTTGCTGCAATGACACGGTCATAATATTGCCCCGCTTCTCGGTGATAAATAAAAAGTGTATAATTCTGTCCTGCAAGTGTGTGTGTGCCTTCTATAATACTTTCGTCAGCAATTGCGAGGCTGTCATTTTGAGGAAGAAAAACATACTCGTAATCATACCAGCCTTGTTTTAAGAATGCATTGGTTTCGTACTGTTTCTCTTCTGTATTATAAGTCATTTTAAATTCGGGCTTGCATTGCCAGTCACTCAATGCCCCGAAAACATATAACGAGCCGGCTTGTGAAACTTTATCACTTTTCAAACGAAAAAAGATGCGAGCATAGTCAGGCTCTATATCATCATCATTGGCTTCCTGCATACTGATGTAGTATTGTCCGTTAATATCTGCCATGCTTTGGTAGCGCAAAGAACTGCGTCTTTCATCCGGAAAAAGATAAACACTATAGCCATTGTATTCCGTTTCCAGATTTTGAATTCTGTCGCTGAGAAAACGAATACTACGAAAATCAAAATGCCTGAATTCATTTCCTGCCATAAATGTATTCTTGTCTTCATAATCGTAAATCAACAAATTATCTTGTACAAACAAAGGCTGCAAACCGCTGCAGGCATTATCCCATCTGCCGTTTTGTGTGATTGCAATTTTTACATCCGTAAAAGCATTGTCAATTTTAAATCCTTTGGTGTTAATGGAGAAATCAATTTCATGACGATACCTGCTATCGCTTAAAATCGTTGCTTTCTTCACATGCGCATCAATGCCAACTAAGTTTTCATACACTACAAATCGCCTTGTGAGAACAATGTTTTCTTTATCAAAATCTTCATATACCATCAAGAGATAATTTCCCGACTTGGTTATTTTTGTATTTTCATTAGGAACAACACAAGCATAGTGTGTGTAGGTTTGAATGGTGTTAAGCGAATATGCATAAGAATTCAACGGATTTTCCCAGAAGCCACTGATATATTGCGCTGTGCTTAGATTAGAAGGCGTCCAATCAGCATTGCATTGAACAACTCCATACGTGTAATTTTTGTAGCCTCCGTCAAGATCATCAAAATCCAGTCGCACTACTTCTTCACTATTCAAGGCTATAAAAGGGTACGAAAGCTTCTCGTTGTTATTCTCAAGCAATACGCTTTTAATGTTTTCTTTATAAATATAATTCTCGTAGCGCAGCTGGCTGTCCGAAAAATAGTCGTCTTCATCTTGTGCAAGAGTGCATATACTCATAGCAAAAATGGAAAGAAGAATAAGTGTGAACGTTTTCAAATCAGTAATTTCTGTTTTTATAGGGTGAGCAAAGATAATCCTTACTTTTGCAACCCATTGAAAGCATATAACAAACATATCGCCTTATTTCTGTTAGCAGTTCTTTCGGCATTTATCGTGCCTAAAGAACTGGTACATGCGTTTTATGGTCACACCGACACCATTCATGCATTTCATCAATCAGACAGCGATGCGCCTGTAATAGAAAATGAACACGAACACTGTGAGATACTCAACTTCAATATCCCTCTTTACTTTCACAGTTTAAATTTCTTCACAGCACCTGAAGTTATTTTCAGTGCTCAACCCATTCAACAGGTTAACGAGGTTTACTTTGCCTCGCACATTGGGCTTTCTTCCTTAAGAGCACCGCCCATTTGCTGATTCTACTTCCTGCTTTGTTCCGATAGTTTTCGGAATCCTTTTTTTATTCATTTAATTTTCATCGGATGTTGTTCCGATATTTTTCGTTTTATGTGTTCGTTTGTTTTGCGGCAACTATTAGTGTGGCTGCACAAAATGTTACGCCCTGCAATTCCACCCTTTCGGGAAAGGTAATTGATGAGCATAACGAAGAGCCGCTTCTGTATGCTGATATTTATATTAAAGAGTTGCAAAAAGGAGCAGTTTCAGACACGCTGGGCAATTACATCATCCGAAATTTATGCAATGGTACTTATACGGTAGTTTGCTCGCATATCGGTTGCGAAAAAGTGGAGCAAATAATAAACGTGAAAGGAAATACCGTTGTTAATTTTTATCCTGAACACCACCACGAGTTATTGAATGAAGTGAATATTATTGAGCGCAGGGCAAGTCTAGTTCCAACTCAGGCAATCAGCAGCATCAGCGGAAAAGAATTGGAAGCAACGCGCGGGAAAACGCTTGGCGAAGCACTGAAAGGAATAGTTGGGGTCAACAGTTTGCAAACAGGAACATCTATTTCAAAACCCATCATTCACGGGATGCACAGTAACCGCATTCTTATTCTCAACAATGGAATAAGGCAGGAAGGACAGCAATGGGGCAACGAACACGCACCCGAAATTGACCCTTTTATAGCGGGAAAACTAACCGTTGTAAAAGGAGCAAACACCGTTCAGTATGGTTCAGATGCAATCGGAGGAGTGATTTTGGTAGAACCCTCACCCATACGCGACAGCACAGGCATAGGCGGAAAAGTGAACTTGGTGGGGTTTTCAAACGGAAGGCAAGGTATTCTGTCCGCAATTATGGAAGGAAGATTTAATAAACTTTCTTCTTTTGCTTGGAGGATTCAGGGAACAGGTAAAGAAGCGGGCAACACTAAAACCCCCAACTATTTTATGAAAAACACAGGAGTGAAGGAACTAAATTTCTCAGCAGCCGCAGAATACAAACGTGCAAATTTTGGAATCGAATTATTTTATAGCCACTTCAATACAGCGCTTGGTATTTTTTCTGCTTCACACATTGGTAACCTTACCGATTTGCAAATAGCTTTTGAAAGTTCCGTGCCATTAGAAACTTCTGGTTTTACTTATAAGATAGCTCGTCCATCCCAACACATTAAGCACGATTTACTCAAAGCAAAAGCATATTTATACACAGGCAATTCAGGTAAACTAAGTCTTGTTTTCGCCCGTCAGTATAATCTGCGCTATGAGTATGACAAGCACCAGCCGCTTAATGATTCGCTTGCAGGGCTTAACAAACCTGCGTTGCTTTTCAGGATAACCACATATACAACTGACCTGAATTGGGAACATCATTACGCTAAAAGCATTTCAGGAACAGTTGGCATCAGTGGAATTACACAAGGCAACGAGTATGAAGGAAGGTTCTTTATTCCCAATTTCAGAAATTACGGGGGCGGAATTTTCCTGATTGAACGATGGAAGAGGAACAAGTTGGAACTGGAAGCAGGTCTGCGATACGATTATAAGTGGATGCGCATTTACAAGTGGGAAAACAATGTCATTATTACACCTCAATTTCAATTCAGTAATTTTTCGGCTACACTCGGAGCAATTTATAAATTCAGTTCCAAGCTCAATTTGAGTGTGAATGCAGCAACAGCGTGGCGACCACCTGCAGTAAATGAACTGTTCAGCGATGGCTTACACCACGGTGCTGCTTCAGTTGAAGTTGGCGACAGAACACTTACCCATGAACGCGCTTACAATTTTATCGCAACGCTCAACTTAAACGGAACAAAAAAGTTCAACGGTGAGTTAAGCATCTATTATAATTTCATTAATGACTATATCTATCTCGCACCTGTGCAACCTGCAACGCTTACTATAAAAGGAGCGTTCCCAACTTTCCATTACAAACAAACCGATGCCACTTTTAAAGGTGTTGATGCAGGCTTTACTTGGAATGTCATTAAAGGATTGTATTTCATTTCAAAGGAATCAATCATCAGAGCAAGAAATAGTTCTGCTGATGAATTCCTTGTGTTGATGCCAACAGATAGATTTGAAAACACGCTCAAGTATGCTTTCGCTGATGGAAAAGCATTTAAAGAAAGTTACATTTCCATCACTATGCTCAATGTTTTAAAACAATGGAGAGTTCCAGCAAACAGCGATTATGTTGCCCCACCCGATGGTTACACACTTTTGGGCATGGATGCCGCAACTGTTTTCCCTTTAGGCAAACAAAAACTGAATGTAGGAATTGGGGTAAGCAACCTGTTGAATAGGGTTTACCGAGATTACCTGAATCGTTTCCGTTACTATTCCGATGAAGCGGGAATTAATTTTTCAATCCGACTTAAATATTCTTTTTAAAAACAATTCAATTAACAACTAAAAAACTAAAACAAAATGAAAACAAAAAAAACAATAATTACAAAAATGCTTTTCGCATTTATTTTTCTGGCAGAAGCAATATCGGGCTGTAAAGAAGAAACCCCTCCACCTGTAAATGAAGAAGAACTAATCACAACGATGACACTTACTTTTACCGACAGTGCCAATTCATCTAATATGATTACAGCAACTTTCCGCGATGCTGACGGTGACGGAGGAAATGCCCCCACACAGTTTGACACTATTAAGCTGGCAGCAGGTAAAACCTATTTCACCGAAATTACGCTGTTGGATGAAAGTAAAACACCTGCTGAGAATATTTCAGATGAAGTGCTGGAAGAAGCAAACGACCACCATTTCTTTTTTAATCCTACGGGTGCAACTGTTACCGTTACTTATGAGGATTTAGACACCAACTCACCGCCCTTACCAGTTGGTTTAAGCACCAGATGGGTAACAGGCACTGCTTCCAACGGAACAACGCAGGTTATTCTCAAACATCAGCCGGGAGCTAAAGACGGAACCGAAGCACCGGGCGAAACCGATGTGGATGTTACGTTTGTAACTGAAGTTCAATAAGAGTTTCAGCCACGGATTAAATGAATTTTCACAAAGTAATTAGTGCTAATTCATTTAATTCGTGGCTATTTTTTAGAACTTTGTAACTAATGGCGAAGCAATCTCCTTTTCTTTTTATAGTAGCACTTCTATTTGCTTCGTGCAGCAAAACAGATACTACCAAACCAACAGCTGAATTACTTTCCCCCGCTGATGCAGATACGTTTTTTATCAAGGATACTATTCTGTTTCGGGCGGCATTCAGTGATAATGAAGAGCTGAACGAGTACCGCATGGAAATTAAAAATGATTTCACGGAAATTGCCGACTCGCTGCCGGCATGGAAGTTTGTTTTGGTTGATGCCCTGACAGGAACACAAGATACGGTTAGCAGTGAATTAATAATTCCCGACACCATTTACAGCGGCAATTATCTGTTGATTATAAAATGTGCAGATGCTGAAGGAAATGAGGCTGCGGCAGATACTGCGCGAATAGTGATTGAGTAAGGTTATTTCAAAAACTCTACGCGAATGTCATCTGACAAAACGGGGAACTTTCCGGTATTCCAGATATAAGCACTTACCGAATAATCTTTTGATGTTTTCATTTGAGGAAACTGAACTTCAGAAATAACCTCTGTCCATTCATCGGTTTTCTTTACAAAATCTTTTATGGATTTTGATGTCCATGAAATGTTTTTTCCGGCTGAATCAAGTGTTACTACAATACCTGCATCTGAACGGATGTCTGGCACACTTATCCAAATGCTTGCTTTTACTTTTTTAACCGGTTGTT